>CAMJWQ010000401.1 GCA_946409475.1 uncultured Lachnospiraceae bacterium | reverse complement strand
AACAATCATAATTTTTCCGAAACTTTGCTTCACAAATTAATTTCCATCTTCAGATGGGAAAGGTATAATCCCAGACTGATGATATTGGACTCTCCTGCAGGAAATTTGGGTATAACCGAAATAGGAGTCTTACAAAAGTATCTGCAATCTCTGGTTGAATCCGGTATAGCGGTAATACTTATGTGCAGGCAATTAATCGATCAACAGCCATTATGCGGAGAAATTATTTGCGCCATTAATAAGGATTTTAAGGGTATTTATCAAGCTGACTCCATTGGTAAAGACTATACCTTCTTTCTTGATGATAAGTAAATCAAGAAAAACCTGGTACTAAGTTTTTAACGATAAATGTAAAAGGATAAAATTTTACCCAAAAGGTTAAAAATACTCCCTTTTTCAGGAGATTAAGAAATTATAAAATGACAATGTCCATTTAAGGTGGAAAAAAGAAGAAAGGTGAGGTATTTTTAATGAAAAAGTGTTTAGCATTACTGTTTACGCTGATTTTGGTGGTTTCCTCCATTACGGGCTGCGGAACTAAAACAGAAGAAGCTGCATCAGATGAAACAGCGGGAACAGCAGCCGGGGCAACAGATAATGGGGAGGCAGAAGAAGCTGTTACCGAAGATGAAACCACGGAAACGGAGGGTACGGATACGGAAAATAATGAGAGTGAAGCGGTCAAAACCATTAATGGGACAGAATTGACTAAAATCGGTTTTGCGGCACCTGCCATGGATAATGAATTCATGACGAACCTGGATGCCAGTTTAAAGGAAACAGCACAAAAATATGGAATTGAAGTAATAACATCAGAAGCAGAGCAAAGTACGGCAAAACAGGTAGAGCAGATTGAGAATATGGTTACTATGGGGTGTCAGGCTATATGTGTATCACCTGTAGATTTAGATGGAATTTTGGATGCGCTTAAATATGCAAAAGATAATGGCGTTGTTATCTCCTTATGCGGTGTTATTCCTGAAAGTAAAGATTATTATGATGTTGTTGCCAATGTGGAGCAATTTGACTTAGGGCAGTCTGCAGCAAAAGCAGCAGCGGCATGGATAGATGAAACTTTTCCGGATGCAGAAGACGGCAGTATCGAAGTCGCTATACTGGCTCTTGATAACAGTACGGAAGCAATAAAGCGCAGTGACGGATTAAAGAGTATAGAAGAATTAACAAGCAAAGCTAAAATTGTAGAGGTATATGATTCTACGGGAGCACAGAGCATTCCGACTAAAGCACAGGAATATACGGAAATGATGCTGATATCACATCCCAATGTAAAGTGCATTTTAGCATATTCGGATTTCATGGGACTTCCTGCCGATGAAGTAATAATGAGAACACCCAACATTGATAAGGAAAAGTTTGGAATATTTGCCTGTGATTACAGTGAAGCAGGATGCGAAGCCATTGCAAAATCCGTAAATGGAGAAAGTACATACAGAGGGTCCGGTGCATTTGGTGTAACCTTTGGAAAAACCATGTTTGATACCGTCGCAGGAAATGTAGAGGTAGATGATCTGGGAGTTTATTATGAACCCGCTTTTGAAATAAATCCGGATAATGTTGCCAATTATTTAAGTGGAAATTAAGTGCTTTATAGAGATTTTAAAGTTAACAGGCCATTCCTGCAAGTATGGATATTTGTCGGAATGGTCTTAATATTAAATAAGTGCAGGTAAATGAAGATGAAAACAGTTTTAAAATTATCAAGCATTAGTAAGTATTATCCCGGAGTCATAGCACTTGATCAAGTGTCTATGGATTTTTCGGAAGGAGAGATTCACTCCGTTATGGGTGAAAACGGTGCAGGAAAATCAACATTGATAAAGATAATCAGCGGCGCCATCGAACCCAGCGGAGGGATGATAGAAATTGGTAATGAGAAAATGAAGCATATGACCCCGGCGCTGGCCAGGCAAGAAGGAATTGGTGTTATTTACCAGGAATTCAATTTGATTTCCTCCATGTCTGTTGTGGAAAATATTTTCCTGGGTGAATGTGTGGGAAATAAAATCATGCCGGATTTTAATGAAATGCATCATAGAGCGAAAAAAATTTTCGAGGAATTCGATGTTGACATAGATACCTGTGAAATGGTAGGCAATCTCACACCAGGTAAGCAGCAGCTGGTAGAAATAGCAAAGGCATTATCGCAAAATGTAAAAATTATGATAATGGATGAGCCGACAGCCTCTATATCCGTTGCGGATGTAAAAATATTGTTTAACATTATACGCAAATTAAAAGAAAAGAAAGTTACCGTTATTTATATCTCTCATAGAATGGAGGAAGTTTTTGCCTTGTCGGACCGGGTCAGCGTTTTGCGGGACGGAAAATTTATTGCCACAAAAGATGCCGGGGAGGTCGTTAGAAAAGATCTGATCACCATGATGGTGGGACGTGAACTGAATGAATCTTTTCCCGACAGAGCTATAGAAATAGGAGCTCCGGTTTTAGAGGTCAAGGGATTATATGGGAATGGCAATCTGGATATTAATTTAACCTTACACAAAGGGGAGATTTTAGGTATAGCAGGGTTAGTGGGAGCCGGAAGGACAGAATTGGCTAAAGTCCTTTATGGTGCGGTAAAAGCAGATAAAGGGGATATTATAGTAAAGGGTAAGAAAGCAGCCTTAAGGACACCAAGGGATGCCATTAATGCAGGAATCGGTTATATACCTGAGGACAGAAAAAATGAAGGTGTCTTTCTGGAGTTCCCTATTGATTGGAATATTACCATTATGTGCCTTCCGCGTGTATCTAAAAAAACAATTATCTCCGAGGATAAAATAAAAAACATAACGGAAGAGTTTGCAAAACGTCTGGAAATTAAAACTCCTGACTTAAAACAGTATGTAAGGAACTTAAGCGGGGGAAATCAACAAAAGGTCGTAATAGCAAAAACCCTGGCTGCGGAAACGGATATTATTATTTTTGATGAACCGACCAGAGGGATTGATGTGGGAGCGAAACAGGAAATTTATTATCTTATGAATGAACTTATTATGCAAGGTGTATCAATCATAATGATTTCATCAGAGATGGAAGAATTAATGGGTATGAGTGACAGGATACTGGTCATGCATGAAGGGAAATTACAGGGGGAATTAAAAAAAGAAGAATTTACCCAGCAATACATATTAGAATTGGCATCAGGATTATAGGAGGC
>CAMJWQ010000400.1 GCA_946409475.1 uncultured Lachnospiraceae bacterium | reverse complement strand
GCATAAATATTTACACATCAATATCCACTGTTATCTCAACATTATAGCTTGCCGAATTTTTTCGAGTTAATAACACGCACGTCTCAACGTGCCTTGAACGGTCAAAAAAGATGCCTTCAAGACCCATTGACTCCTTGTCGGAGAATTATTTTATTTAAAACATTGCAAAACACCATTTCAGAATTCTTGCCTACTTTTTTTGAACCCGATATGCTAATTCTCCATTACAGACAAATATATTAGAATGGAACTTTCCATTGATGAAATATTCACCCGGATGTAAAAAGAAAAATGCTTCTGGCAGTACTATCTTGATTGCAAAATGCAGCTTCTTTTGGACGGTCTTTGAGAGTAATCTTAATATCAAATTATTTGCTTAAATTTATCTTTTCTACCTCTACCCAGCCTCTGGTATCTATTGATTTATCTGAAGCGAGTCCAATCAAATTTAATTGTGCAACAGTTTGCGCATTTCCTTGGCTTAGCTCTCCACTTATCACGCAATCCAGGAAAGATGAAATGTTCTCACGTACCCCAGGCCAATCTGCATAGGGCTTTAATGGAGATATGTGTTCAACGATCCACTCCGGGTGCTGCATGGTACGGTAACGAAGTTCGCCCGTAAAATAGTTTAAATAAATATCTCCTTTATCACCGCTGATTTCTATTATGATTTACACTCCTTCCAGACTGCTTACATTAGCCCTGAATATACCCCAGATACCATTATAATCATAAATTCCAGTACTTATATTCTGCATACGGCCAGAACAGCCATACCCATCAAGCACTAATACACGCTTTGGAATTGAACCAATAATTCGGTTTAAAACATCCACATACCAACAAGACATACGGTTCATCAAACACAAATCCGAATCTCTCGAATGCCCCCAGTCCGCATGCAATGTTATAGCAACATTATGTAATAATCCAATTGTATCACTCTTAATCAAGTTAACAGCATGCTCAATACCCGGATGAAAGCACAACTCAAGATGAGCATAAGTAACCTGAGACGAAGTAAGCAAACGGTTAATCATTACTGGAATCTGCCCCCGTATATGTGAGATCGGCGGTTCATAGAATATCGCGACCTCCCTTTGAAGTGCAGCAGTTAAAACAGCTTGATGGACACTGTCGGGAACAGCTATCATTACAGCATCAAAATCTCCATGACTCAATAAATCTTCATAGCTATCAAAGGCAGCTACATTATTACCTAATATCTCTCCCGCAAGCTGTCTTGTTTTTTCCGTTGCAGCCGTCACTGCAGTGATAACAGCGCGACCATCGTATTGCAAAGCTGGTAGATATGCTTTTCTAACCCAAGACCCAAATCCGATCAATCCCACTCGTAACTTTGACATTTTTTCCCTCCTAATTGTTTTATGCTTCAACCTAAAAAGTCTATCCTGACAGCATTTCCTGAAAATAACTGGGGGTGATAATTCACTGCCTGTAGTTGGATGAATATGCAATTCAACCGCGATCATTATGCCTTCGCCTCACTCTCATAAAGAGATAGTGCCTGCAAAATCAAACCGGAAGTTATATCAGCTTCCAGTTCAGCTCGGTAAATAATAGATGGAATAATATTACGCACTGCTTGTTTAGATACAGACATATTTATTTCTTTTTGCAGCTCGTCGGAGAAAAAGTCCCCATACAATATTATACGGTGCGGGTCGATAACGCTTGTGATAGCACATATTAGCTTTGATATAGCAGGAGCAATCTCTTTTTTGTTGCAATAATTCACCGTAAGCCAGTCAATGTTCAATGGCATCAAATTGATTTCTCCTGCATATCCGGACGTCCCTTTAAAGACTCTGCCGTTTATTAATAGACCTGCGCCAGGCGGATAGCGTCGTGGAAAATAAATACCCACTATGGCAGGGAAGGTTCCCAGCGTCCGACCATATCCTGCCACAGCTGCATTAATATCATTTTCAATAATAACGGGAAGTCCATATCTTTCCTTTAGGTTGTTTGCGAAATGCAACCCTTCTAATTCTTTATAATCATTTGCCATAATCACACCATCACGTTCAACGCCCGGCAAGGAAAAGGCCAAAATCTTTATTGTCGGATATTTTTTCAAACATATGTCAATGACTGATTCAAAGCCCAATATATGAATACACTTATAATCATGTGTTACTTCCCATACCACTTGGCCTAATAAGTTGGCAACAGAAGCATGTATCACGTCTTTATCCTTGTTGGTTCTTGCAGAAAGTGCAAGTATGTATGCATATTCGGCGTTGAATATATAAGATTGAGATGGCCTTCCTCCTGTAGAGGCAACCATATCACCTGTCTGTACTTCTCCTGTTTCCACAAGAATATTTAAAATACTCCCCACAGTAGCAGGACTGATATCCGTCTTTTGTGCCAAATCTTTAACTGTAGAAATCCTGCATGAATACAAGGCACGGCGAACTGTGTCAATATTACTCTGCTTTATTGTAATTGCGTTTCCCATTAATTCCCCCCTCTATTATTCATTATTATAGCAGCACTTATTTTAACACTTATAATAAGTATTATTATAAAATGATGCCCATATTTTGTAAATATCTTTGTTAAATAAAAAACCGACAAGGGGTTTTCCTGCCAGCCAAAATACTACGGGGCATTAGCCAAAAGTATGAGACAACATTAAAGGGGTAACAGAAAACTATTGATCGGATTTTGCATAAAGCGGCAAAGGTAGCTTTTGATGGATTGAGTGTGAAAAAGAAAAATCACAGGAACAGAGGTAATCTGTCCTGTGATTTTATCATCCTCCGCAGAAGGCGCAGCCACACAATTTATATCTTAGCAGCCAAGCCTAATGGCAATTTCACAATAAAAACACTACCTTTCCCAGGCTCGCTTTGTACTTCAATTGTTCCTTCACATAGTTCTGTAATTTTCTTGACTAAAGTCAAACCCAATCCATTTCCAGCTAATGAGTGGGAAGTGTCTCCCTGAAAGAATTTATCAAATATATGACGTATGGTTTCATCATTCATTCCGCATCCGTTATCTTCAAGCCGAAAGACTGCCTTTTGTCCGCTCCGCCATAGGCCTACTTTTATTACCCCACCAGTGTTCGTGTACTTAATGGCATTGTCAAGAAGATTAACCCAAATCTGATGGATTAGATTTTTTTCGCCAAGTATTTCAATTTTATCTTCAAGTGTTATG
>CAMJWQ010000399.1 GCA_946409475.1 uncultured Lachnospiraceae bacterium | reverse complement strand
TCCTTTCCGGTTTTATTTATAATCATAACATAAATTTAGCAAAATTGAAATTCGGCAATTTTTAAAACGGTAAGCATTTATAGCAATAGCCGTAAATTTTAATGATTAAGAGACCTGGCCGCTCAATAGCCGTATGAAAGTCTGACCCGCTATGGATACGGGATGTGTCGGATCGATGATGGCGCAAATATCCCTTTCAGAGAACGTCTCCGTTAAGGATAACTGTAAAAGAGTGCCCTCCTTAAGATCATGAGAGGCAAATTCCCTGGGAACAAAGCCGATTCCCAGATTATGCTTTACCAAGGTGACAATAAGCTCGTGGCTGGTCAGTTCAATATCGGGCTCCAGGGGTAGTTTCTCCTTTTCAAATAATGAATTCAGGTACTGCCTTGTTGTTGTATCTTCCTCCAGGCAGATTAAAGGGTAAGCCAGCAAGTCCTTCATAGCTATTTTTTTATCCGCCAGATGCAAAAATTGGCGGCCGGCTATGACAATATCCTGGAATGAGGCTAATTTTGTAACCGATAAATTATCCCCGTCCGGAATAGGAGAACTTACAATTGCGAAGTCTATCAGGTTGGCCTTTAATTTTGAAATTGCCCTGGGTGTGGAGTATATGGATATTTTAAGCTTAATGGAAGGAAACTGCCTGTGAAAATTTTCTAAAAAGGGCAATAAAAAGTAATGAATGGTCATTTCACTGGCTCCAATGCGTATAATACCCTGATGTAAGGATTTCATATACAGGAGCTCTTCTTCCGCACTAAGGATATGCTCGTAAGCCTTAGCAATGTGGTTAAAGAGGAGCTTGCCTTCAGGAGTCAGGGTTACTCCTTTTTTAGAGCGTATAAATAAAATACAGCCAAGATTATTTTCCAGATTATGTATACAACGGCTTACGGTTGGCTGAGTCAAAAATAAGGCATTGGCTGCTGTTGTTATATTTTTGCTTTTTGCCACATAATAAAATACCTTATAAGAATCAAAATTTACCGGCATATTTTCATCCTATCTATAGTTTTTTTCTATGGATAACCATAAATAATACTATTATATTTATGAATGTAATCGTAGTATACTTCTTTTTGGTTATGATTTCAATGATAAGCCATTAACGATTCCGTAAGTCATAAATAGTATTACGTGGAGTATGGGAAGAAGCAGAAAAGTAATCGAAAAAGATATAAAGGAAGAAGGATATAAAAAATGATAAAAGATTTGACGACAGGTAAACCGGGTGTCACATTATGGAAGTACTCGATCCCTATGTTTATCAGTGTATTATTTCAGCAGCTTTATAATATTGCCGACAGTATAATAGCCGGAAGATATGCGGGAGAAAATGCATTGGCTGCAGTGGGGGCCTCCTATCCTATTACCATGATCTTTATGGCTGTCGCCATCGGCAGCAGTATTGGATGTTCGGTAGTAATATCCCAGTTATTTGGTGCCAGACAGCCGGGACAAATGAAAACGGCAATTTCTACAACTCTTTTGTCGGGATTGGCATTGTCTGCGGTATTAACAGGAATAGGCCTGTCTGCCTGCAGGTTTCTGATGCGATTAATTAAAACACCGGAGAATATTTTTGCGGACGGTGAGCTCTATTTAAAAATTTACATAGGCGGTATTTTGTTTTTGTTTGTATATAATTTATGCAACGGTATTTTTAATTCTTTAGGAGATTCCAAAACACCGCTTTATTTTCTTATTTTCTCGTCACTTGGAAATATCGTGTTGGATTATTGGTTTGTGGCAGGATTTCATTGGGGAGTGGCAGGAGTGGCCTGGGCGACCTTTACAGCGCAGGGTACGGCATGTATACTGGTATTGATAACGTTATATCTGCGTATGAAATCCATAAAAACGGAGGATAAAATCCCCTTATATTCCTATGCAATGCTAAAGCGGATCGGTCTTATCGCCATCCCAAGTATCTTACAGCAAAGCTTTATTTCTGTCGGTAACATTTTTATCCAGGGCCTGACGAATGGTTATGGGTCATCTGTCATAGCAGGCTATTCGGCTGCTATTAAATTAAATACTTTTACCATTACTTCCTTTACCACACTGGCCAACGGAGTTTCCGGCTTTACGGCACAGAATATGGGGGCCGGAAAATATGAGCGGATTAAAAAGGGCTTTAACGCAGGTCTGCTAATGGTTTTATTCATGGCCATACCATTTTTCATAGCCTTTTTCTTCTTTGGCGGAGCAATGATTGGTTTGTTTTTAAAGGAGGGAAGCAGCGAGGCCTTAGATACGGGAATTACTTTTTTGAAAATTGTTTCTCCCTTTTATTTCGTGATATCCGTTAAGCTGCTGGCAGATGGAGTTCTGCGGGGTTCCGGGGCCATGAAATATTTTATGATTGCCACATTTTCGGATTTGATTATCAGAGTTATCTTATCCTTTATTCTGTCCATACCCTTGGGAACCAATGGTATTTGGCTTTCCTGGCCCATAGGCTGGATAATGGGCACCGCACTTTCCCTGTTTTTTTATCTGAAGGGAAAATGGGAAATACGGAGCAAAAGAGAAAAATAATTTAAATATGGAAATCAAGGTGATTGGTTATTAGATGGGAAAATAAAAAGCAAGAGCTGCAAAGGATGGAAAACAGTAAATTATTTACCGGAATGACATTAGAGGAAATCGAAAATTGTCTGGAATGCAGCGGAGCTAAATTACGGAAATTCGCTAAAGAGGAAATTTTGTTTATGCAGGGGGAGGCTCCCAGACTGCTCTACCTTTTAATAGAAGGGGAAGTGGCTGTATGTAAAGATTATTTGTCAGGTAAGAGAAATGTCATGACTAAATTTTCAGATGCGGGAGAATTGTTTGGAGAGGTATACCTGTTTTTAGAGGAAAAAAAGTATGAATATTATGCGGTTGCATTAAAAGAATCCATAATTTTGGAGATACCAAAAAGGTTTTTATTTCACAACTGTAATAAGAACTGTATTCATCACGAAAAATTAATTTACAATATGCTGTCTGTTTTAGCCGGGAAGGCCTATGGACTGAACCGTAAATTACAGCTATTGTCCTGTAATTCCATACGCCAGAAAATCATTTCCGCATTACTCCAATTGAAAAGTGAGAGCAATATCATAACACTTAATATGAACAGGGAAGAAATGGCTGATTATTTGGGAATTCCCCGTCCCTCCCTATCAAGAGAGCTTATGAAAATGCAGGCAGATGGGCTTATAGAGATAA
>CAMJWQ010000398.1 GCA_946409475.1 uncultured Lachnospiraceae bacterium | reverse complement strand
ATTTCAAATATTCAAAATCAACAGCAGACAATTAATTCACAGATTTCCGACTTAAATAATGAATTGGCCGAAATACTGGTTACTCTTGAAGTATTGGAGCAGGATTTGACAAATAAGAGAGCGGAGATTGAGCAGGCTCAGAAAGATTATGATGCGGCAAAGGCACAGGAGGATGAGCAGTATGCAATGATGAAGGCCCGTATCAAATTCATGTACGAAAAAAATAATACCATGTATATAGATTTATTATTAAAAGCAGAAAGCATGACTGATTTATTAAATAAAGTGGATTATGTGGAGCAGCTTTATGATTATGACCGTACACTTTTGGAAAATTATCGTGCCACTAAGGAAAAAGTAGCAGAATTACAGGTGACGTTAAATGAGGAAAAATCGGAATTGGAGGTTATGGAAGCTGATTATGTGGAGCAGCAGGCTAATTTGGAAGCCGTTATTACACAAAAGAAACAGCAGGCTGCAGATTTTGATAGTCAGTTGGCATCTGCAAAAACATTGGCAAACTCTTATAAACAGACCATAAAAACCCAAAACGCACAGATCAAAAAAATGCAGGAGGAAGAAAAGAGAAAGGCGGAGGAAGAAGCGGCGAAGGCTGCGGCTGCAGACTCGTCTTCGGATTCAAAGAGCAGTACCCCTGTTTCTTCCGGTAATTTGGAAACAGGGTCAGGTACAAACACAGATACCTCGAATAACTCTTCCAATGCGCAGAATAATACGGGTTCACAAAATACGTCTCCTTCCTCTAACAGCGGACTTGGACAGCAGATAGCAAGCTATGCCTGCCAGTTTATAGGAAATCCTTATGTCAGCGGAGGGACAAGCCTGACAAATGGTGCGGATTGTTCGGGATTTACACAATCTGTATATGCCCACTTTGGAATATACATACCAAGAACTTCCGGATCACAAGCCGTAGGAGGCAAGGGAGTGGATTACAGTAACATACAGCCCGGTGATATTGTATGCTATGCGGGGCATGTTGCCATATACATAGGCGGCGGACAAATTGTTCATGCCAGTACACCGGCTACCGGAATTAAGATCAGCAGTGTTACCTACAGAACAATTTTGGCAATCAGAAGATATTATTAAAGCATCTGATTTCTATTTAAGGAATTCTGAGAAGATGTGAGCGCCATAACCCTTTTTCATAAATTGATTGGCAATCTGAAAAAAACAGGAAGAATGAGACTTCCTGTTTTTTTTGCAGATTGCCTTGCTGCTGCCGATAACAGACTCTTATGCTGTTCAAATCTTTTTTCAAGAAACATGTCAAGAAAAAATGCTTGACACATATCCTTTTTTCTTGTATGCTAATTTAGGTGATGAGTGTGGAAGAAATAGTAAAACAGGCATTATTATACGATTTTTATGGTGAATTATTAACGGAGCATCAAAAGAGTATTTATGAGGACTATGCCCTTAATAATCTTTCATTAAGTGAAATCGCCAGGGAACGTGGAATTAGCAGGCAGGGCGTTCATGATCTGATGAAAAGGTGCAATAAAATTTTAGATGATTATGAATACAGGTTACATTTGGTAGAAAAATTTTTACATATAAAGGATAAAATAAATGCAATCAATCAGCTGACGCAAAAAGCTGAGGAAGAGGATTTGCAGGTTATTATGAAGAGTATAAAACAGATTTCCAACGAGATATTAGAGGAGCTGTAATTATGGCATTTGAGAGCTTAACAGAAAAATTGCAAAATGTATTTAAAAATTTAAGAAGTAAGGGAAGATTAACGGAAGCAGATGTAAAGGCAGGATTGAAAGAAGTAAGAATGGCTTTATTAGAAGCAGACGTTAATTTTAAAGTGGTAAAACAATTTATAAGAGCAGTGGAAGAACGGGCGATCGGACAGGATGTCATGAACGGCTTAAATCCCGGACAAATGGTCATAAAAATTGTAAATGAGGAAATGGTCGCATTAATGGGCTCTGAGACAACAGAGATTGCCATGCAGCCGGGAAAGGCCATAACCGTAATCTTAATGGCCGGCTTACAGGGTGCCGGAAAAACCACAACGACTGCAAAAATAGCCGGCAGGCTGAAAGTAAAAGGGAAAAATCCTTTATTGGCTGCCTGTGATATCTATCGGCCTGCTGCTATCGACCAGCTGCAGATAAACGGAGAAAAGCAGGGGGTGGATGTGTTCGCTATGGGAACGAATCACAAGCCTGTTAATATTGCAAAAGCGGCTCTGGAACATGCACAGAAAAACAATTACAATGTTGTCATATTAGATACGGCCGGAAGACTGCATGTAGATGAAGAAATGATGCGGGAATTAGCAGATATTAAGGAAAATATACCGGTTCACCAGACTGTTCTGGTAGTAGATGCCATGACAGGCCAGGATGCGGTAAACGTAGCTTCCATGTTTAATGAAAAAATTGGTATTGACGGTGTCATCTTATCTAAAATGGACGGCGATACCCGAGGCGGGGCGGCTCTTTCTATCAGAGCGGTTACAGGCAAGCCGATTTTATTTGTCGGTATGGGAGAAAAGCTGACGGATTTGGAGCAGTTTTACCCCGATAGAATGGCATCCCGGATATTAGGCATGGGTGATATCATGTCACTGATTGAAAAAGCCGCATCTTCCGCAAATATGGATGAAGATAAAGAAAAACAGTTAGAGGAGAAAATAAAAAAAGGGCAGTTTGATTTTGAAGTTTTTCTGGAATCCATGCAGCAAATGAAAAATATGGGAGGCTTGCAAAGTGTTCTCTCTATGCTTCCCGGTATGGGCGGGCAGATGAAGCAGTTAGAATCCATGGTGGACGATAAGATGCTGACAAGAACGGAAGCTATTATTTATTCCATGACGAAGAAGGAACGGACGAATCCGAATATCATTAATCCGAGCCGAAAAAAAAGAATAGCGGCGGGTGCCGGTGTGGATGTCAGTGAAGTAAACAAGCTGATAAAACAATTTGAACAAAATAAAAAAATGATGAAACAAATGCCGGGCATGATGAACGGCATGGGCTTAGGTGGTAAGAGAGGAAAGTTTAAACTTCCCTTTTAACTATAAATATAACAGGTACTTTGTGCGTTAGCATATAAAGGAGGTGAAATACATGGCAGTTAAAATTCGATTAAGAAGAATGGGACAAAAAAAAGCACCTTTCTATAGAATAGTAGTAGCAGATTCCAGATCTCCCAGAGATGGAAAGTGTATTGAAGAAATCGGTACTTATG
>CAMJWQ010000397.1 GCA_946409475.1 uncultured Lachnospiraceae bacterium | reverse complement strand
GACAGAAATTAATATTTCATAATAATCAATATTATAATTTGGATGATCCGCAGATTTCGGATTTCGAGTATGATCGGTTAATGAAAGAGTTAAGGAAGCTCGAAAAGGAGCATCCGGAGCTTATCACGACGGATTCTCCCACCCAGAGAGTCGGGGGAAATGCCAAGCGGGAGGCAGGGGTATTAGTCAGGCATAATGTTCCCATGTTAAGCCTGCAGGACGTATTTTCCAAGGAGGAGGTCTGTCGCTTTGTGGAAACGGTAAAGAAGGAAATCGAAGACCCCCTGTTTGTGGTGGAATATAAAATAGACGGATTGTCCGTAGGTCTTCGTTATGTTGACGGAGAGCTTTCTTTGGCGGTAACCAGAGGTGACGGCATTATTCAGGGGGAAGACGTTACGGAAAACATTAAGGTCATTAAAGATGTAAAAAAGAAGCTGGTGGATCCCGTACCTTACATAGAAATCCGCGGAGAAGTCTATATGTCCAACGAGGCCTTTGAAAGGGTAAATGAAAAGCAGGAATTATTGGGAAAAAAACTATTTGCCAATCCCAGAAATTGTGCGGCCGGCACCTTACGCCAATTAGACAGTAAAATCACAAAGGAAAGAGAATTATCCTTATTTATTTTTAATATACAGGATACCAGAGGTATCACCTTTACTTCTCACGTAGAAGGCTATGAATGGCTGAAGAAACAGGGAATTAAGACCATTGATGATATTAAGATCTGTAAGACGGCAGAGGAAATCTGGCAGGCAATCGAAGCTATCGGAGAAAACAGAGGTAAGCTGGGCTATGAAATCGACGGTGCGGTAGTAAAGCTTGATAATTTGGCAGACCGCAGTAAGCTTGGCGCAACGGCAAAGGTTCCCAAATGGGCCATTGCCTATAAATATCCTCCCGAAGAAAAAGAAGCTACCCTGCTGGATATTGAATTATCTGTAGGACGGACGGGAAGAATCACTCCTACAGCCGTATTTACTCCTGTCCGGTTATGCGGTACCAATGTGGAACGGGCGACTCTGCATAATCAGGATTTTATTGATGATATGGATGTGCGGATCGGAGATACGGTTGTTGTTTATAAGTCGGGAGAGATTATTCCCAAGATCAAAAAAGTGATCGTAGAAAAACGGCCTGAGGACGCAGTTAAATACACCATGCCCATCGTCTGTCCGTCCTGCGGTGCCAAAACCGTAAGAGAAAAGGATACGGCAAATGTATGCTGTACCAATACGGACTGTCCGGCTCAATTAGAGAGGCATTTAATTAATTTTGTGGGCAGAGATGCCATGGATATCAAAGGCTTTGGTGAAAATTATATCATTGATTTGATTAATCAGGGCTATATTAAGGACATTGTGGATATTTACCGTCTGAAAAATTTTCGGGAGGAATTAATCGAAAAAGGAATTATCGGTAAAGTTAAAAATACGGATAAGCTTCTCGAAAATATAGAAAAATCTAAAGAAAATGAGCCGCAGCGGCTCCTTACGGGCCTGGGAATCCGTAATGTGGGAAAAGCCCTGGCCAGAACCATGATGCTGCATTTTAAGACCATGGACGCCGTTATGAAGGCTGATTTGGAGGAACTGAAAGAAGTTTCCGATATCGGAGAAATCAGTGCCCTGGCCATATTGGATTTCTTCCGTAACCCCAATAACCGGAGGATTATGGAGGAGCTGCGGGAACTGGGCGTTAATATGGAGCTGACAGGGAACGGTATGCCCGCCGACACCAGATTAAAAGGTGTTACCTTTGTTATAACGGGAACGCTGCCTAATATGGACCGCAAAGAGGCCGCCGGTCTAATCGAAAATAACGGAGGAAGGGTTTCCGCCAGTGTGTCCAAGAAAACCAATTATGTATTGGCGGGAGAAAATGCCGGCAGTAAGCTGACGAAAGCCAATGAGCTGGGGGTTGAAGTGATTACCGAGGAGCAGTTTTTACGATTACTAAATGGAGAGTAAAGAAAATGCCCATTGCTTCAACGGGATGAGCGATATAGCAGATACTGCCAAATGAATGTGACCAAATGAATGTAACCAAATGAATGTAACCAAATGAATGTAACTAAATGAATATAACCAAATGGATATAGCTAATGGATATAGCTAATGGATATAGCCAAATGGATGATAGTTTATGGAAATCAATAGGAAAGCGTAGTATAATGAACCTAATTGCCAATGTATTATTGCTAATAGAATCGGAGCTGATGAAATGCCAATTAAAATACAGGGCGACTTGCCCGCTAAAGAAATACTGGAATTTGAAAATATATTTGTGATGGACGAAAACCGTGCCATACATCAGGATATCCGTCCCCTGGAAATCATCATATTAAATTTAATGCCGATCAAACAGGATACGGAATTGCAGCTATTAAGGGCACTGTCCAATACCCCCATTCAGGTAAATATCACCTTTTTAAATGTAAGCAGCCATGTATCCCAAAATACTTCAAAAAACCATTTAAATAAGTTCTATATTACTTTTAATGAAATCAAAGGTAACTATTTTGACGGTTTAATCATAACAGGTGCCCCGGTAGAACAGTTGGAATATGAAGAGGTGGACTACTGGGAGGAGTTAAAGGAGATTATGGAGTGGTCAAAGAGCCATATCACATCAACCTTACATATCTGCTGGGGGGCCCAGGCAGGCCTGTATTATCATTTCGGATTACCGAAGCATATATTGAAGGAAAAACTTTTCGGTATTTACAGACATAAGGTATTGCATCGTAAGGTTCCCTTAGTAAGAGGCTTTGATGATTATTTTATGGCACCCCATTCCAGACATACGGAAGTCAGAACAGAGGATATTCTAAGCTGTAAGGACATTACTATCTTAGCGGAGTCGGAAGAGGCAGGCGCCTATCTTATGATAGCCGGAGAAGGAAAGCAGATATTCCTGATGGGACATCCGGAATACGACAGAATCACCCTTCATAATGAATATTTAAGGGATAGAGAAAAGGGTCTTCCCATAAAAGTGCCGAAGAATTATTATACGGATAATGATTATACCATAAGGCCTGATCTGCAATGGAGAGCCCATGCAAATAATTTGTATACGAATTGGCTGAATTATTATGTATATCAGGTGACGCCTTATGAACTATAGAAAATAGCTTGATAATGCTAGATTCTATGCGGTTTTGAGTGATTTGGAAGTGTTTTTTCTTATCGTAAAATATCGTAGGTTTTGGGGCAAAATTGGAGTC
>CAMJWQ010000396.1 GCA_946409475.1 uncultured Lachnospiraceae bacterium | reverse complement strand
CCGATAAGGAAATAATGAAAAAAATAAATAAGGATTTTAGTTTTTATTCCGATATATTTAATAAGCCGGAAAATAACTGGCTGCTGCCTATCATAAAAGAATATATTTGTAATCAAACTGAAAAAGCAGAGCGAATAAAAAAAGCATATGAAAATTTATTTAACATGATAAAAGAGAAAGAATATTTTATAGTTACTCAAAATTATGATTCTTTTATATGGCAAAGTCCTATTAAAAAGGACAGAATCGTAGCTCCCTGTGGAACGGTAATGCATTTCCAGTGCGAAAACGGCTGCCAGGAGGTATGGGAGGACCGGAAATATCTGAAGGATGTGTTTGACAGGCTTAATGATAAGAAATGGGATATTTCGCAGTTAAAAAAGCCTGTTTGTCCCATATGTAAGAAAACAGGAATATGTAATATCATAAGCAGTAAAGATTATCACGAATCAGGATATCTGGAGCAGTGGGAAAAATATAAAAATTGGCTTGTACATACCTTGAATCGAAAATTATGTATTATAGAATTGGGAGTTGGTTTACAATATCCAACGGTAATTCGCTGGCCCTTTGAAAAAATTGCATATGTAAATCAAAAGGCAGTATTTTTTAGAGTACATTCGACTTTATATCAGTTGTCGGAGCAAATGCAGGATAGAGGCATTTCAATAAAAGAGGAACCAATTAACTTATTATATTAATTGTCTGTTAACGTAAAATGTGATAGACTGAAATTATTCTAACATTAAAGTATTCCAGGCATAGGGTGATTAAATGAAAGAAAATGAAGAGTACTTAGATAAGCTTCTAAAAGCAGTTTCAGAGACAGAGGAAGAGAAAACGGAAACAGAAGCATCTGCCGGTGCGGAGGGGCCTGCAGCTTATGAACCGCCGGAAGAATCAGCCAAAGAGGATATTTCTGCGGCAGAAGAACATAAATTAGAAGAGGAAGCAGTACCGGAGCCGAGTGATAATGATAAAAATTCCAAAGTAAATGAAAGCGATGGGAAAGAGCAGCCTGTAAAAGCGAATAGCTCTGACCTTGCGGAAGAGCCTTTTATTCAGGAAATATCGGAAGATGAACTCAGTGAGTTCCTGGATGATTTTAAAGAAGTGGAAGATCTGCATGTACATAAACAGGAAATCAATCATGCACATGAAAATGAAAACAGCAATGAGAATGGTAAAATTGCACATTTCTTTAAAAAAATTATTGGGAAGATCTTAAAAAAAAGCAGTCCGCCGAATCAAGACGGTGCTCTTAGCGATGAGACAGATAAAGATTCAACGGAAGGTAAGGAAGCCGATACACTTCAGGCTTCAAGCAATAAAGAAAAGAAAACTAATAAGAAAAGTAAAATAAAGAAAGCAAAGAAAAAAGAAAATAAAAATAAAAAGGACAAGAAGAAGCCGAAGAAAAAAAATGAAAGAAGGAATAAAGAAAAGATAATAGACGTGGAAGATACAAAAAAATTACCTGCAAAGGGTGTTGCTTTATTATTTGTAATGTGTTTTTCACTATTAGCTTTTATTTTATTGGCAACATATTTGATTTCCTATAAAAATTCCCTTAACCTGGCAAAAAGCTATTTTAACAATCAGGAATATGAAAAGGCTTATGAATGTTTTTCGGAACTAAATTTAAAGGCAGAAGATGAAAAGCTGTTTCAGCAGGCGGATGCAATTATGACAATCGAAAAGCAGTATCTTTCTTATGAAAATTTCATGAAGATGAAAAAATATGATGAAGCCTTATTTTCACTTGCTAAAGGAACGCTGCGATATGATGAGGAAAAGAAAAATCCTGATAATAAAGAAATAACGGAGCAATTGGATGCCGTTTATGCGGAAATAGAACAGGCTTTGCAGGATACTTTTAAGATAAGTGCCGGGGAGGTAAGAGAATGGGCTTCCATAGATAATAATGCCCTGTATATTCAAAATATTAATACTACCTTACAGCAGGCAGGATTATTACTAATACAATAAGAAAAATTTGTTTTTTTATATTAATGAAGAATAAGGATGGGATGAAATGATTGCTATTATTGATTATGACGCAGGTAATATAAAAAGTGTGGAGAAGGCTTTACAATACATGGGAGAAAGGGTCATAATTACAAGAAATAGTAAGGATATATTAGCAGCTGATAAAGTCATACTGCCGGGAGTGGGATCCTTTGGCGATGCCATGGATAATATTAGAAAATATGAATTGGATTCTGTTATAAAAGAAGTCGTGGATCAGAAAACGCCATTTTTAGGAATCTGTCTTGGATTACAATTGCTGTTTGAAGAAAGCGAAGAAAGCCCCGGTGTCAAGGGTCTTGGATTATTAAAAGGTAAAATTTTAAAAATACCTGAGCATAAAGAATATAAGGTTCCGCATATTGGGTGGAATTCTCTTTACCTGCCGAATGAGGGAGCATTATTTAAGGGAATCAGGGAAGAATCCTATGTATACTTTGTGCATTCCTACTATTTGAAAGCAGATGATTTTAACATTGTAAAGGCAACTACGGATTATATTGTTTCCATTCATGCGGCTGTTGAAAAGGATAATTTATATGCCTGCCAGTTTCATCCGGAAAAAAGCAGTAACACAGGACTGCAGATTTTACGAAACTTTGCGAATCTTGGTAAGGAGGAAGGATAAATGCACACAAAGAGGATAATTCCCTGTTTAGACGTCCATAACGGACGGGTGGTAAAGGGTGTGAATTTCGTCAATCTGCAGGATGCCGGGAATCCTGTTGAAATAGCGGCGGCTTATGATAAGGCCGGAGCCGACGAGGTGGTTTTTCTTGATATTACGGCCTCTTCCGACGCCAGGGAAACAGTTGTGGAAATGGTTAGAGAGGTAGCTAAAAAGGTGTTCATTCCTTTTACGGTGGGAGGAGGTATTCGAACAGTAGAAGATTTTAAAGCTATTCTTAGGGAAGGAGCTGATAAAGTATCAATTAATTCATCAGCGATTAATAATCCCCGGTTAATTAAGGAAGCCGCCTATAAATTTGGCAGTCAATGTGTGGTGGTTGCCATAGATGCAAAAAAGAGGGCCGATAATAGCGGGTGGAATATATACAAGAATGGCGGCAGAATTGATGTGGGTATGGATGCTGTTGAATGGGCTAAAAAAGCAGAGGAGCTGGGAGCAGGGGAAATCTTATTAACCAGTATGGATTGTGACGGAACAAAAAACGGATATGATTTGGAATTAACCAGGAAGATATCGGA
>CAMJWQ010000395.1 GCA_946409475.1 uncultured Lachnospiraceae bacterium | reverse complement strand
TTCGCCTGCTCTTGCTGCTTCGATTGCCGCATTGATGGCCAATAAATTCGTTTGCTCAGCGATATCGGCAATGGATTTTGCTATGACACTGATTTCGTTTACTACCTGGCCGTCTTCAATGGCCCTTTTGATGTTAGCTTCTTTTTCTTCATATAATTTATCTGTAAGGGCTTTGGATTTGGAACCCTGTTCTTTTGCTGCAATAGCCCTTGCCCTTATCTGTATGGATTCTTCACTGCTCTTTGCCGAGTTGGCAGTAAGCTCACTGACTCCTGCGTCTACCTGCGTTATGGTAGAGGATAACTCTTCCGTTAATTTAGAATAAATGGCCATTCTATTGCAAATCGGCCAAAAACGGATAAGATTTACAATATAAATAATGCGATCCGTTCAATGTACTGATAGTAAAAAATATTTTGATAATATAAAACAATGGGATAATGAATATATTTTACAAAAAACGACATACTTATTTTAACTTTAAAATAAAAATGATATAATCGGAGGGAATAATATGGCGAAAGCAGGTATGAGAAGACCGGATTCCAAAGAACACCACGGTACGGAAAGTAATAAAAAAATGCATGTTCAAAATAATGATCAGCCCCCTGTTCCTGAAATCGGGGGAAAAGCAAAGACCGGTAACAAAAGGGCGGGTTATATGCAGGAAAAAACGAAATGAAAATAAATGACTTATTTGAAGATATGGAAAAGCATCTTTTGGAGGATGAGAAGCCGTCGGAATTTTTTAATCGTTGCACTGAAAATCCGGTATTTAAAGAGGAGCCGTTTCTGATGCTATATCGCTTAACGCAGACAAAACAATCCCCCCAATATCATCCCGAGGGAAATGTTTGGAATCATACCATGATGGTTTTGGACGAAGCTGCAAAAGTAAAATCCGAAAGCAGTGATCCAAGAGCTTTTATGTGGGCAGCTCTTTTACATGATATTGGGAAACCCGATACCACAAGAGTACGGAAGGGCAGGATTACCTCTTATAACCATGAGCAATTAGGTGAAAAATTAACGGAGAAATTTTTGTTTTGTTTTTCAATAGAGGATAAAAAATTTGTTTCAAAGGTAAAGGCTCTGGTTCGATGGCATATGCAGATTTTATTTTCGGAAAAGAAGCTTCCTTACGGCAATTTAAAAGTGATGAAAGAACAGGTAGACAGCAGAGATATTGCCCTGCTCACCTTATGTGACCGTTTGGGAAGAGGAAATGCTGATCCGGAACGGGAAAAAGAAGCCGTGAATAAGTATTATGCTAAAATCAGCAGATAAGAAACGGTGCTTACGGCAGTTCAATAATCGGAAAACTAAAAAAATAAGTGGAATAATAATTACAAGGGTGAATATATTTAGGAAGGAACATGTACAACTATAATTTTGTCATTTCAGGAAGGGTGTATCATGTCTTTAAAATGCTCACTTTTGTTAATGCTATTACTTTCACTGGTATTGATTGGCTATTATACATTATCCTCCGATAATGAAAAAAAAAATAATAATTTCATCCACGGCACGGTGCTGGAAGTAGTAAAAGATACCACGGATAATACAAATATGCAAAGAACCCAGACAGTACGCATACGGGTAGATGAAAAGAGCTATAACAATAAAATCATAACCATGGTACATACAGCCAATATTGCATCCGTACATCATATTATATTGAAAAAAAATGATGCTGTTATCATGTGGTTTTCCGGAGACGATGCTTCGTTGGAAAACGGAAATATATATGCATACGGAAGGGATAAATACTTACTGTATTTGGGTATTTTATTTGTATTATTTATTTTAATAGTCGGAGGAGCAAAAGGAATTTCCTCACTATTTTCTTTAGCCTTTACCATGTCTCTCATTTTTCTGGGCTTCTTTCCCATGATTTTAAATAATATGAATCCAATAACGGCAGCCGTCATCGTATGCATTGCCGCTACCGGAATTACACTGCTATCGGTAGGCGGCTTTTGCGCTAAAACTTATTCTGCTATAATGGGTACGGTAGGAGGTATTTTTTTATCAATTATACTGATTTATCTGTTTGGAGAGTTCACTCATATACAGGGGATTCAGGATGAGAACGTTGAGCTTATCAGTTACTTTCCTCAAGGCGGGAATTTCAATTTCAAAGAATTATTATATGCCGGAATCATAATAGGATCATTGGGAGCTATCATGGATGTCTGTATGTCAATAGCTTCCGCGATGGATGAGATTTGTGAAGCGAATCCCAGGATGACAAATATTAACTTATTAATTGCAGGCATGAGGGTTGGCAGAGATGCTATCGGGACTATGTCCAATACATTGATTCTGGCATATGTGGGAAGCTCTATCAATTTGCTGATTGTATTTTATATTTATGGACAGACTCTCACTCAGTTTATTAACAGCGATGGAATAGCTTCTGAAATATTAAGAACTTTAACGGGAAGCATCGGACTGGTATTGGCTATTCCGATTACTTCCGTATCCTATTTACTATTTAGGAAAAGTTATTATTAGAATAAAAAATTCACCTCCATACCATAAGTTAAGGAAAGAAGGTTGTTTTGAGAGCCGGCAGAAGCTTTTTTATTTCTGCCGGCACGGAAGAGAGGTATATATGCAGATCATTATTGACGCCGATGCATGTCCTGTTACAAGGATAGCAGAAAAAATAGCAAAGGAAAAAAACATACCGCTTATGCTCTTTTGTGATACAAGCCATATAATATCCATTGATTACGGTAAGGTGATTGTGGTGGACAAAGGCAGTGATGCAGTTGATTTTGCCCTTATTAATAAAGTGGCAAAAGGTGATATTGTAGTAACGCAGGATTATGGAGTGGCTACTATGGCACTTGCAAAAGGAGCCTATGCCATTCACCAAAGCGGTAGGTGGTATACCGACGGAAACATTGACGGTATGCTGTTTGAAAGACATATGGCTAAAAAGATAAGAAGGAGTTCTCCCAAGCATCACGGAAAGGGAGCGAGAAAAAGAAGCCTGGAGGATGATATACGATTTGAAAAAGCTTTTCGTAAACTGATAAATGATAAGATTAGATAAATATACGAAAACCCGGTATGATATGATGCCGGGCTTCTATTTACGGTTGAATAGCGTTATATCTGCTTATTTTCCTCAACAGATTTGTATTATGATTTAAAATTGACGGGATACGAAAATGTCGCATATATTCCAATAAAATTATTGTTATAAAAAGCACAATCGACATATTTCGATTG
>CAMJWQ010000394.1 GCA_946409475.1 uncultured Lachnospiraceae bacterium | reverse complement strand
ATCGGAAGAAGCGTTAACCCTTTTCTTTCAGCTTCATATTATAACTTATAAAATAATAAAAAGAGAGGAATACGTAATTGGATAATAACACTTTTTTTAATCCTCCTCCAAGGTTAAATACTGATACTCGAGGCGGAGGAAATCGGCCTTCTTCTCCTCCCCCTATTTTTGGTCCCGATATGCCGGGCAGAATAAGCCAACCTCCTTCCCCTCCTCCAAATTTCATTCCGGATTCACCAGGAGCGGAGCCGCAGACATTTACAGGGAGAGATGAACGCAGTACATCCTTCAGAGGCAGGAGACCCGGTCAACCCGGAAGTATATGGAGGTGTCTGAACCGATTTACTTTCCTGTGGCTGATAAACGGGAACAGTTTTTGGTTTTATCCCATCTCCGTTGACCGGCAGCGTGTGGAAGGATTTCGATGGAGGAATAACAGATGGGTCTACGATAGAATCAGCAGGAGAAGCATTCTCTTTTTCAGATGCTTCTAGTACGACGAATATAAATTAAATGATCATCAGCCTAATTACCTGTTATTTATTATTCGTTCACTAAAGATACTTCCATGCCATAAAAAATCAGGGCTGCAAAATGCAGCTCTGATTTAGCAAAATGAGAAGACCAAATAGATTTCTAATTTTTATTATAATCTTTAAGATATTTTTTCTCATATTCTATAATCCTATTGACCTTTGGTTCGGAACTTCCTCCTGCAAAATCACAGTTAAGCCATATATCTACCAAATATTTAGAAAGTTCTATACCAATCACCCGCTCTCCCATGCACATGATCTGTGCATTATTGCTTTTATTCGTTTCCTTTAAATCTTTTATAAAATCCAAACCATTATATCCGGGCATGGCAATATCTGTAACAATCAAATTAGGCCTTTCCCGCCTTGCAATCTCCAATGCCTCTATTCCATTTTTAGCTTCCAAGCATACCACCTCTTCATTTAAATCACGCCGTAAAATTGCAATAATTCCCTTTCGTATGAATTTTTCGTCGTCTACAACAAGTATTTCAAACATGCCTATGCCTCCTCCGGTACTATTGCGATTACAATCTTTGTTCCCACTCCAGCCTCACTGTCAATCTCGATCCCGCTCCCTGCTTTACAGATTCTGTCTATTCTTTGCTTAACATTAATGATACCAATAGAGCTTCTTGCCTTTTCGGAGTCTTCAATCGGTGTATTTTCCATCATGCATTTCCTTATCTTTTTTAAGCGCTCCCTATCCATTCCACAGCCATTATCTTCTATTACAATCAGCAGCTTATTATCCTCCTTAAATGCCCTGACCTTAATCTTCCATGGCGGCAGCTGGTTATGAAGTCCATGATTAAAACAATTTTCAACTAATGGCTGCAGCATCAGCTTAGGAACAATAATATTTTCCAGGCCCTCTTCACATTCCAAAATACAAGCTACATCATCTTCAAAGCGCATCTGCATAATGGCAATATAGTTTTTTAGATTCGTCCATTCTAAATTAAAAGCCACCTCATTACTTCCCCATTTGATACTATAGCGGAATAAATCACCTAATACAGCAAGGCCGTCTCCAATGGTATAATATTCATCAATTTCACACTGCATACGCATATTTTCCAAGGTGTTATATAAAAAATGCGGGTTGATCTGAGCCTGGAGGGCACGCAGCTCCGCATCTTTTTGGGCCTTCTCTTTTTCAATAGCAGAGCTAATGACTGCCTTTAACTGGGAAGCCATACTATTAAATGACCTGCTGATTCGGGAAATCTCATCCTCGCCGTTATCCTTAATGGCAACATCAAATTTTCCCGATTCAATTTCTGCCATCTTACTATCTAAAACCAGCAGTCTCTTTAACATTTTTCTAAGAATCCAATGAATTGTAAAGACCACAATACACATACTCACCAATGCTATTAAAATAACTTTAATCATCAGATTATTTGCAAAAGACAGCACATTTTCCTTCGCTATGATAACCCCGCGCATAAGTCCTGTTCTGCCGCATCTGTCATAGTCCATCATATATGTCTTATTCTCAATATCTACATCCAGACTGCCGCTTTGGTTATCAAAGTTAACCTTCATAAAATCCGTATCCTTAAACTTCCCCGTCTGATAAACAATATGGTTCTGCCGGTCAAGCAGCAGGTATGTCAATCCGTTTTCTACGCTGTGGCCGTTGCCTTTATCCATTAACTTACCGACCTGTATATCCAATTCTATTATTCCAACTATATCCTTTGTACTTAAATTATGAACCTTAAGATAGGCCGGCAATACCAGCGTCCCTGAACGGTTCAAATTCAAATTGTCCGGATTAAGCGCAATATTTGATGTCTTAAACTCACTGTCTCTGACCTGTCCATAGCTAATTTTATCCGGGCTATTAATGATTGCTTCATAATAAGGCTTTTCCTTTAATTCATTAATACTATACTGCCGGTCGAACTTATCATTGATCTGATTGTTAGACGAATAAATAGCTATGTAGTAAAACTTATTGGGATATAAATATCTGATATTGATTAATTCTTTTTGTACATTTGAAATATAAAACATTTGTTCCTTATTGCTCAGCACATTACCGGCATCCAAAAAATAAGCAAACTCCTGCAGATAGTTCAGTTCATTGGAAACTGATTCTACCATATCCAGGTTTGTTTCCATTTCCATTTTAACTTCATTTAAGTTTTCCGTTAATTTATTATGAGCATCATTTAACAGGGAATTTTGAAAAACTCTAAAATAAAAAAAGCAAACAACCAGCATAGGAATAATTAAAATAAGGGTAACACTTGATGTTATTTTTGTAATTAAGCTTAGTTTTTTTAATTTACCAACTACTTTTTTCATCTTTTTTCACACAATCTTACTAAAATTATATTATTATTATAGTAAATATTACTGATTATTTTATTATATACCAAAATTCCGATTGTTTTCAAGAAGCTTTCGCCCCAAGAATTCTTTCGCAATATACTAAAAATCTTAATACTTATCGTTGACATTTTATTCATATAATGTTAATTTATAGTAGATTTCATAACTTTATGGGAGCTTTGAAGTATTCCTTTTAGATGGGCACTTAAGGAATATGGAGCTATTAGTGCAACCGACCAGCAATTAGTAAGATATTTACTGACTGCTGTTTTTTTTATAACAAATAGGAAAGAGAGAAATTTAAAACAAAAGTGTTCAAATTTATGAGGGAGTAACTTATGAAGAAAAAAGTGTTCTTAATGTTAGCAATTATTAC
>CAMJWQ010000393.1 GCA_946409475.1 uncultured Lachnospiraceae bacterium | reverse complement strand
ATAGATTACGTACAGCATGTATATTTGGAGGAACATATGAAGGAATTAATTCATGTAATTGAAGAAGAAGTGATAAAAGCTTTTGTAAACTGCGGCTATGAGGGAAAATTCGG
Source organism: uncultured Lachnospiraceae bacterium (assembly GCA_946409475.1). GTDB lineage: Bacteria > Bacillota > Clostridia > Lachnospirales > Lachnospiraceae > CAMJWQ01. Next base: position 3,157 of record CAMJWQ010000393.1, on the reverse strand, counting down.
GAAAGTGACTTTATCAAACCGGCCCGATTTATGTGAATATCAGTGTAACGGAGCTTTAGCGGCAGCAAAAGTTTACAAAAAAGCACCTGTCATGATGGCTGAAGAAGTTTGTTCGGCTTTATCGGAAAGTAAAATATTAAAGGAAGTTAACGCCGTTAAGCCGGGGTTTTTAAATATAAATATAGATGAAGCATTTCTTGCAGAATATTTAAATAATATGAACCGTGCCGATAAATTCGGACAGGATGCGATTGATAAAGCCAAGACCATTATTTTGGATTATGGAGGTCCAAATGTGGCAAAACCCTTGCATGTAGGACATTTACGCAGTGCTGTTATCGGTGAAAGTATTAAGAGAATGGGGCGGTATGTTGGACACAGTATGATAGGTGATGTGCATTTAGGGGACTGGGGCTTACAGATGGGATTAATTATTACGGAGTTAAAGCACAGAAATCCTGAGCTGGTATATTTTGATGAAAGCTATAAAGGGGAGTATCCGAAGGAAGCACCTTTTACCATAGCCGAACTGGAAGAGATATATCCTACGGCAAGTGCCAAATCGAAAGCAGATGAAAACTATAAAGAAGAGGCAATGCAGGCCACCTATCTCTTACAGCATGGTAACAAGGGCTATCAGGCACTGTGGAACCATATTTTACAGGTATCTGTAAATGACTTGAAAAAAAATTATGAAAAATTAAATGTAACCTTTGATTTATGGAAAAAGGAATCGGATGCCCAGCCATATATTCCGGATATGGTGAAATATATGAAGGAGGAGGGATACGCCTATATCAGCGAGGGGGCATTGGTTGTTGATGTAAAGGAGGATACGGATACAAAGGAGATTCCTCCCTGCATGATTTTGAAGTCTGATGGGGCTTCCCTGTATAATACAACAGATCTGGCGACCATTGTGGAAAGGATGAAATTATTTAATCCTGACGAAGTTATATATATAGTTGATAAACGTCAGGAACTTTATTTTCAACAGGTTTTCCGCTGCGCCAGAAAAACGAAATTAATTAAGGAAGATACCAAATTGGAGTTTCTGGGCTTTGGCACCATGAACGGAAAGGACGGTAAGCCTTTTAAAACAAGAGAAGGGGGTGTGATGCGTCTGGAAAATCTTATAAAACAGATAAATGAAGAAATGTATAAAAAGATTATTGATAATCGTAATGTATCTGGCCGGGAAGCGGATAAAACAGCAGAAATAGTAGGACTTGCCGCTGTTAAATACGGAGATTTATCGAATCAGGCGTCGAAGGATTATATTTTTGATATGGAACGTTTCACTTCCTTTGAAGGAGATACAGGCCCTTATCTTTTATATACTGTTGTGAGAATAAAATCCATTCTGGAAAAATACGGTGAAAGGGGAGGTACTTTCCACGACCTGTCCATAGAAGGGGCAAATAATGGCAGCGAAAAAGCACTTATGCTCGAATTATCTAAAATGAACGGAATAGTACGCAATGCATTTTCCGAATTGGCACCACATAAAATATGCGCCTATATCTATAATTTAGCCAATATATTTAACCGTTTTTATCATGAGACTAAAATATTGGCGGAGGAGGATGAAAAAAAGAAAAGAGGCTATATTGCTTTACTTTGCTTATCTCGTGACGTTTTGGAAACCTGCATTGATTTATTGGGATTCTCGGCTCCATCTAAAATGTAAAGGGGTTTTTAGGAAGTAAATAATTATATATAAGTGACCCCGAGGGTGGAATGGATATTCTAGCTTTGGGGTTTTCACAATTAAAAAGAGATCTTCAAGTCTATTATTCAGATATAATCTATTTATAACGCATATACATACAGTTCCGTACATGGATATAATAAGAGTTACTATTGATTAGAGATTAATATCCCTTTCTTAAATGACTTCTTCTAATTATTTTATATCCAATAAAGAACAAATTACTGAAGAGAAAACTTAATAATATAAGTGAATGGGAGTGATTTCATGAATATTGCAATTTGTGATGATGACATGCATATGATTTCGCAGCTGGGGGATATCATTAATGATTGCTTTCTGGGAGAAACAAACAGATATACCTGTGATTCATTTTTATCGGGGGAGGAGTTGCTAAAGAGTCTGGGCAGCCAGATGGATAAGTATCAGATTTATATTCTTGACATTGAACTAAAACAGATTTCCGGCCTGCAGATAGCATCTATCATTCGAAGGCAGAGTATTAATGCTATTATCATATTTGTAACCAGTCATCATGAACTCATGCAGGAAGCATTTGATGTGGTAGCATTTCATTTTCTTATTAAACCCCTGGATATTGAAAAAACAAAAAAGGTATTGTTACGTGCATTGGAATACCTGGATGTAAAAAAGTGCATCTTTCAATTTAAGAAAGGGAAAAAGATATATTCTCTGTATTATGAGGAAATTATCTGTTTTGAAAGTATTAAAAGAAAAGTATGTATTACTGCAAAGGATAAGATTTATGAATATTACGGTACTCTTAAGGATGTTATGAATGTTGTAAATCTGCAGTATTTTGTGCAGGTACACAACTCTTTTATCGTCAACATGGAATATGTGGAAACGGTGGATGGAGAGTGCGTCATATTAAAAACAAAACAAAGAATATCCATAACAAAAAAATTTTATAAAAGCTTTAATGCGGCATATAGAAACTATATATTAAAGAGGTTGAAATAGAATGGTATGGATATTGCGGATATTTTTGAGTACCTTTGAGCTATATATAACTTTTCGTTTTTATCAGTGTTATTTATTAGATAAGAAAAAAATTAAAAGAATTATATTATTTATTCTTTGGGGTGTTTTAGCTATATTCAGTACCTTAACTAACTATTTTTTCCCGATATCCACACTGAATTTATTATTATCCATATTACATTCTATAATTGTAAGCTTCATATTTCGTGATACTATAATAAAAAAAATTCTTATTATTTCTATATATTTAATTTTTAGCATATTTTTTGAAGTAATTGTTGCATTTGGATTTGGTATTTTTTTTGGAATAAATAATATTAATGTAGGCAATCATATTACATATTTGGCCTTAATAATAATTTATCTATTAAAATATAATTTTGTCTATTATTTAGACAAATATAGAAATAAAAAAGAATTTTCAAATAACAATTTTTATAT
>CAMJWQ010000392.1 GCA_946409475.1 uncultured Lachnospiraceae bacterium | reverse complement strand
TTCCAGAGGTGAAAAAGTACAGGTGGAATATAAAAGCATTCCTCCGGGCTTTAAAAGTCCGGCTGCCTTTCTTAACAATTCTTTTTGTATCTTATGATAGTACGTTGGCCCTTTTTCCGTCCAATTTTGGATTAAGGAGGGAGTCTTACGAAACATTCCTTCACCGGAACAGGGGGCATCCAGTAATATTTTATCAAAATACTCTTCATATTCCGGAAAAAAGCGGTCAACATCATCGCTGCTTACCAGCACCTTATCCATGCCGGATAATTCTATGTTCTTTAATAAGCCTTTTGCCCTGCTGTTACTGATGTCGTTGGCAAAAAGACAGCCTTTTTCCCGAAGCTTACTGCCTAATTCCGTAGCCTTTCCACCGGGTGCGGCACACAAATCCAAAACCTTGTCGTCTCCCTTAACCGGTAATAGCTGGGCAGGAATCATGGCACTGGGTTCCTGAAGATAATATAATCCCGCATAATAATAAGGGTGTTTTGAAGGCTCCGCTTCTTTCTCATAATAATAACCGTTGGATGCCCAGGGTATTTTTCTGATGGGGAAAGGACAAATTTGTTCGAATTTTTCAGTGGTTATCTTATTGGTATTCACACGCAGGCCATACGAACGAGGCTTTCGTAAGCTTTCCAAATAGTAGGGAAAGTCTTCTTTTAATAATTCTTTCATGTTGTCCAAAAATTCCTGAGGTAAATTCATAGCTTTCTCCTGTAGATTCCGTTTAGCCTTTTCTAAGCCGCAGCTTCCCTTGCTCATTTGCCCTTTGTTTCCGTGTCCGTATCAATATTACAGATTCTGTGCACGATATCCTTCCGCAATGATATCCAGCTGTTTATGAAAACGTTCCAGCTGGTCAATATCATCCATTTCATAAATACGATAAAATTCATCCTGAATTTTAACTACTTCACGCTTATTTGCAACCTTATATAAATTTTGGATGTTGTTTAAAATATCTGCTACGATATCTGATTTTATGCGGAATGAATTCTGCGCATCCATTATTTCACTTCTTACTAAAGTCATTTCTTCATCCAGCTTTAAAATCGCCTGTGCTGCTCCGTTTAAGCGTTCTTTTATATGCTCCGGCATATTCTTGCGGTATTTGTATTGAAGGGAATGCTCTATGATGGCCCAAAAATTCATGGCTAAGGTACGGACTTGAATCTCCACCTGTAATTTTTGCGGACCGTTCAAGGTTTGTATTTCATAATAAACGATTAAATGATAGCTTCGATAACCGCTTTCCTTCATATTGGTAATATAATCCTTTCTCAGCTTAACGGACATATCCCTTCGTTCTTCGATAATTTCCACTACCTTGTAAATATCCTCAACAAACTGGCAAATGATTCGTATTCCGGCGATATCTTCAATTTGTTCTTCAATGGCTTCAATTGGTATGTTTTTTCTATGAATTTTTTCCAGAATACTGGATATGCTTTTAACCCTGCCGTCAACCTGTTCGATAGGACAGTAGAGCCCCTTTTCTTTATGCTCCTTAATCAAATGATTAAATTTCACTTTAAGCTCGGCCACTGCCAATTCATAGGGATCCAGAATTTCTTTCCATAATTGTATTTCCATAGTAACCTCCCGGATTTGCTTTTGTAAAAACAGTATCTTTGTTACAACCCAGATATAGTATATCATAAAATGGGCTGTTTTTACTATGCTTTATTGTAGGCAGCAATCATTTAGCGGGCACTAATAACGGTAACTTAATTTTTTGTCTTCCAGTTTTTTTAGCACCCAGTAGGGATTTACACTTAACTCCTCATTATTTTGTGTTTCAATGTAAATTCCGAGATGGAGATGTACTGCGAACTGTCCGACAGTACCTTCCTCCCCATATCCGCTGTCTCCCATAAAGCCAATTAATTCGCCTGCCTGAATTTGATCTCCCTTCTGATAATCCTCCGCATAATCATAAAGATGCGCATAATAAAAATAACCTCCGCTGGGACTGCGGATACCAATCCGGTATCCTCCTTTGGGAAGCCAGCCTATGTTTTCCACTTCCCCGTCGGTGATACTTAATACCGGATAGTATCCACGCTCATTTATGGATGCCATAATATCCGTTCCTTCATGTCCTCTGGTTCCTCCGTAATTGCGCTCAAACATCCAGGAATTATCAAAGGAAACAGTTGCCTTATCATTAATCAGAGACGCAGGTACGGGAAAATAGCGGATATCCTTCCAAATTGCCCTGAGACTTTCTGATAGCATACTTAATTCAGCCTCTTTTTTGGCCTTAAGCTCTTCATAAATATCCTTATAGACCTGTAATTTGCTTTCATTTAATGGATCGCTTACCAAATCCAAATCATTCATATAAAAACTAACGGACAATAAATCAAAATCATCCATGCCGTTTTCTTCTGCATATGCTTGAATCATATTATAATTATCCGTAGAAACAGCAAGACTTCGAAAGGCATCCGTTTCATTTAAGGTATCCGTAAAGCTGCCGTATTTCAATAATTCCTTAATATGGTTCTGCATTTGAACAATGCCTGCCGTAAGAACAAAAAGGGATAAAAAGGAAATGAACAAAGACCTGCCCGCAGCTGCAGGATTATCAGGATTAAATTTCTTTTTTCTTTGAAATCCGCTTCTTTTTACCGTAGCATTCTTTATCTTAAATGAGCTGGGCCGCTTTATCTTCATTGCTTTTTAATCTGGCTCCCGGTATGATATCAGTTATATATATATGAATTGATAAAGGCATTTATAACCGGTTCATGGACTTAAGGACAGCGAGCAGGTAATCATAGGTCCGTATGGTGGAAGTAATGGATAATCTTTCCTCCGGCGTATGGATATCGTATATATCAGGTCCTATGGAAACCATATCGACTCCCTCCATCCTCTCATAAAAAATACCGCATTCCACCCCTGCATGAATTACATCAATTTCAGGTTTCTTATGATACATATCCGTATATACATCGGTCATAAGAGAACGTAATTTAGAATTTTCGTTATATTCCCAGGCCGGATAATCTCCCTGGGTCGTATACTCACCGCCTAAGAACCGGGTTAAATACTCTGCTTTTTCACTGACAGCAAGCTTTTCTACGGTTACTGAGCTTCTGATTGCTGTTTTTGCAATAAAATTTTCCTGTGTTAATTCCATGATACCCAAATTTAAGGAGGTTTGTACAAGTCCGGGTATGGAAAGGCTCATCTTTTGGACACCATCCGGTATATTTACCAGATAAAACACCAGAATCTCCTTCGCTTTGGGAGTTAGAATTTTTTGGATTCCCTCCTCA
>CAMJWQ010000391.1 GCA_946409475.1 uncultured Lachnospiraceae bacterium | reverse complement strand
CTTAATGGCCAGGCCGATAGAGATAAAGGCAATGATAACAAGGAGAGGTATATTATACAATCCGGAGGCCACAATATCACCAACAGCCGTTTGCAGGCTTGGCATTAACAAATGGCCGGTCAAATCATACAGCATGGTGATTCCTATTAAAAACAAACCGGAGCCTAACAAGCTCATGACCATATACCTGGCAGCCGCCACAAAGGTACGCCCCACCTGTCTGATCATAATCAAGCCGCAGGCAGCTATGGTATTGATTTCCACAAATACATAAGCGGTAAACAAATCGTTGGTATAAATCAATGCCAAAAGAGAGCTCAATAATAAATCAATCATGATGAAATACAGATTAACCTTTGATGCTTCCACCTCTTCTTCAATATGCGTCTTTCCTCCTGCCAGGGAAAGTATCATAATGATGCAAAAGAAAAATGCCATGAGGCTTTCCAACATACCGCCTCTGATTTCATTCCCCCATGGTGCGGGATAATGTCCCATCATGTATGTAAAGCTTTCTCCTGTCCCATTTGTATATAAAAATACACATACGGATAAAAAGGCAACCACCATCAGAACCAGAAAACTAAGTCTCTTTGCCCATTTCCCATTTAAAACAGAGGATATAATACCGGAAAACATAGAAAGAATGATGGAAAAAAAAGGAAAGTTACGAATAAAATCCATTTATTTTCCCTCCTTTTTGGATTGTATGATAATTTCATCCAAATCAAGGGTATGATACCTGCGGTACAAACGTATGGTTAAGGCAAGCATTAATGCCGATACGCTGACGGAAACCACTATACCCGTAAGCACAAGACCACTGGGAACCGGATTAATGTAAACCTCCATATCCGTTACATTGTTTACGACAATCGGTGCGAGACGCCCCTCTATATAACCCTTTGATGCCAAAAATAAATAGACAGCCGAATCCATGATATTAAGCCCTATGATCTTTTTAATCATATTTCTATGCAATAATAAAGTTGTAAATCCGATCCCGAATAAAATCATCGCCACAACTTCCTCATAATTGGCAAATAAATTACCTCCCATTTAAAAGCCTCCTTTACGAAACATGACATAAAAAGCATACATGGTACAGGCTACCACCAGTCCCACACAGATATTAAGAGGTAAAATCAGGCCGCTGCTTAAAATATTGCCTGCGGTTCCAAGAGGAATACCGCTTTCCATATGATTCGCACCGGTATAAAAGGAATAGCTTTTGGCCAGGCAGTAAAAGGTCAGTGAGCTGAATACCGTCCATTTAAAGGTCTTTTGTGAAAAAAAACGCTCTGTTTTTTTAAAACCGAAGGCATTCAGGTAGAGGATCAGGCCCGCCCCGATTATGGCACCTCCCGAAAAGCCTCCTCCCGGCGACAGATGTCCGTTTAGTATAACGTAAATCCCAAAAATGATAATCATGGGTACTAAAACAAAAGCCACTCTTTGTAAGATGACGTCATTCTTAGGCTCATAGATACGGTCATTGGCTTCCGCATTTATTTTCTTTAAATTAGCACTGTCCTTTCCTCCGAAATCATAACGGAGTAAAATCAAAACACAGCAGGCAGCGATAAATAACACATTGGATTCCCCAAAGGTATCAAAGGCGCGATAATCCAGAATCATACCCGATACGATATTAGTCGCCCCCGTTTCTTCCAGTCCCTTTTCTATATAACGCTTAGATACTTCATTATTATCCGGGTTATCGGGATTACCGATTTTAGGCAGATAGGAAACGGTTATCAATAATACGGATATGATACTCAGGCATATCACGACCGATACTATTTTATATATTTTTTGATACCACTTTAAACCTTCCTCCGTAGCATGTTCGATTTCTTCCTCCTCTTCCTGATAAAAAACCTCCATAGGATTTTGGGTATGATTGGCCAGTTCTTTTTTCACTCTGTTCGTATTTTTTATCTCTAATTTCCCGTCAAAGGGGTCATATTCACCTTCTACCCATTTTTTAAACCGATAGAAAAAGCTGCGCTCATAATTTTTCTTCAATCTGCTCATCAGTCTGGTCCCCTTTTACCGCATTTATTTTCTTTAATGTGACAAAAAACAGCACACTTGTTACACCGGCGCCTACTGCTGCTTCCGTAATGGCCAAATCAGGAGATTTTAATAAAATCCAGATAATAGACATAATTAAACTGTAAGCCATATAAATGATAATGGAAGTCAGAAGATTTTTGGAGAAGCTGGTAAATATAGCACATATAATCAAAAATAATAACAATATGATTTTAAATAACTCCATTATTATCTATCACCTCGCACTCTTCTTTTACACGTTCATCCGTAGACAGCTCCAACCGGGAAATCAAATGACTGGAAACTGGACTTGCAAACCACAAAAAAATAATAATCAGTAACAGCTTCAAAGAAACCAGCGACAATCCGCTAATGATCATCAAGCCTGTTAACACCAATAGAATACCCAATGTATCACCCATGGCAGCAGCATGCATACGGTTAAGAATAAAATTAAATCTAAACAGACCTATCACACTGATTGCCATAATGATAATCCCCAGAAAAATACATAAAACAGCAGCAATAAATTTAAGCCATGCCAGTATCGTGATCATGTCCGTCATTTCTCCCTTCGGGATTTTTATTCCTTTCGGAATTCATCTTACATCTTAAATAAACTCCCATATACACCTTACACAAAACGATAACTGCCAGGAAACTAATCATGGCATAAATAAGACATACATCTAAAAGATAGCTTTCTTTTTGGTAAAATGCCAGAACCGCAATTAGGATAATAACCATGGTACCTATCATGTTAATGGCAACGATACGGTCCGCGATCCTGGGCCCCTTCACGGCCCGGACCAGGCAGAAGCATATCATTATGGCCAATAATAGAATCACCGTCACAAAAACAAGCTGGTAATATGGGCCTAATACCCCTAAGTAATCCTCCAAAATCAGCCCTCCATTCTCTTTAACATGGTTACAAAAACGGAGTTTTCTATTCCTTTTGCAAACTCCTTGTCCAAACAATGTACCGTTAAACAGTCTTTCTCCAGCATAGCCGTAATCGTACCGGGTGTCAGGGTAATGGAATTGGCTAATACCACCCTTGCCACATCGGATTTTAAGTCTGTGGTAAACGTAATGACCTCCGGTTCAATCTCATATTCTGGGGATAAAATTAATTTTATCACGTGCATATTCGCCCTGATAATTTCCACAACCAGAATAATAATATATTGCAGTATGAAAAAAACTTTTTTTAACCTTTTTATATCTTTTCGTATACTATAATC
>CAMJWQ010000390.1 GCA_946409475.1 uncultured Lachnospiraceae bacterium | reverse complement strand
CTTATCAATATCTTCCTTTTCGTATGCAATAATTTCTAATTCCTTTATTTCCCCATCTGAGAAGATATTCGCCATGGAAACATATTGGGATAACTTTGATTTTAAATTAAGTCTGTCTCCCTCTCCGGTAACTAATTCTACCCTTCCTACGCAATGATCAATTACTTCAAAAAATTTATTAATGTCTGAAATGTTTTGTACCTTCAATCCTCTCACTCCTTTCATTACTTTTTTATTATACCTATTTTACTAACTAAAGTAAACATTTTTTGCAAAAACTTACCTAAATATAACCATTATTTACGTAATTGTATAGTGGTTTCCGAAATTTCAATTTTCTTTAATTTCAGCAATCTTCCTACAGCTCTTTTAAAAGCATTTTTACTCATATCAAACTCTGTTTTTATCATTTCAGCATCTGCCTTGTCCGTAAAGGGAAGTACTCCCCCGCATTCCTCCATTCTTTTTAGAATCCTGCCGGCATCTTCATCCATCTGCATATAAGCCTTTTGTTTAAGACTAAGATCCAGCTTTCCATCCTCCTTTACATTGGTGACACGGGCTTGTATGCTATCTCCCACCCTGCATTGGTTAGACATCTCCTTTTGGGGAATTAATGCGGAATATTGATAATCAACAGCCACAAATCCCCCGAAGTTATGACTGATTTCATATAACAGGCCTGTTACATGATCATCCTTTTTGTAGGGTGAATCCTTTCGCAAATATTCATATACATGCATGGTAGCACATAATCTTTTGGATTTATCCACATATAAGGCTGCCAGGCATGTCTCTCCCTTTACTACCTTCCTGGTCTGTTCCTTAAAGGGCAGGAGTAAATCCTTTTCCAGCCCCCAATTGAGAAACGCTCCTATGGCCGTGACCTCAGCTACTTCCAAAAGAGCGACTTGTCCAATGGTAAGCTTAGGTGTATGAGTAGTCGCTATCAGGCGGTCTTTAGAGTCTTTATAAACAAAAGCATGGATGGCATCTCCTATTTTCGCATTAGGGGGGACCTGTTTTTGAGGTAGAAGTACCTTTTCTTCCGCATTTTCTTCATCACCCAGATAAACACCAAAGGTTACCTCCTTTACTATCTTAAGTTTCTGTATTTTTCCTAACTGCATACTGTTCCTTTCCTTTCACCATATCCGTCCGGTAACGCTATTGATAAAATTCAACAGCAACATACGGTTTTTTTTCATAATCGGACAATAATACCGTATACTTATCCCCGTCTTTATGTACCATAGGTATTATGATATCTCCTAAAACTGCCGCTTTTTTATATTCCGCTCTCATTTGCCTGATTTGAAAGCCTTCCGGTATAAATTCCTTCGCCATTTGAATATATTGTCCATTATTAACATGATTATTCGTATCAATATGGTAGGTACGCACCGGAAACGGCTCAAAAGAATTACACTCCCTGGGTATATCAATTTTTCTGGGTGCATATTCCATATCTAATTTCTTCTCCAATGTATAAAGTTTACACATATCATCCGTTATTCTGACCGGCTTACCAAGCTGTGTATCCATAGATATCCATACGGAATTGGCATAAGCGAGTAATTCTCCCTCACTATTTCGCATGGTGTAATTGCGGTATCCAAAAATACCTTTAAAATCATAGGGCCATGTGCCGATTATAATATTTTCACATAAATCAGCATATCTATTTATGACTACCTGCCAGGCAGATAATAACCATACCTTGTTTTTTCCCTCCAGATAGGGAATCCCCATTCCTAAATCTTCCGTATGAAAGGTACTGCAATCCTGAAAATAATTGATAACCGAGTTCAATTTCATTTTACCATTATCCCCGACTTCACTGAACCGTACTCTGCTTTGAAAACTATACATACCCTCCGGCCTCCTTACAGACGATTATTGAAATAAGGATGTTCCTATCCTGGAACATCCTTAAAGAGCTTATTTCCACTTTTACAATCTTTTTAACAATTCTTCTCTTTCCTTTTCAAACCCCGGTTTTCCCAGTAAAGCAAACATATTCTTCTTATAGCTTTCCACTCCCGGCTGATTAAAGGGATTTACACCTAGCATATAACCGCTTACACCGCAGGCAAATTCGAAAAAGTAAAACAATTGGCCCAAATAATATTCATCTGCCTTGGGAATATTAATAAGCAGATTAGGAACATCCCCATCCGTATGAGCCAGGATCGTTCCGTTCATGGCATTCTTATTTACGAAATCAACATTTTTACCCGCCAGATAATTCAGACCGTCCAAATCCACAGCCTCTTCCTCAATAATAATGTCTTCTCTAGAAGAAACCAAATTTAAAACCGTTTCATACAGATTCCTCGAACCATCCTGGATAAATTGCCCCATGGAATGCAAATCAGCTGTCAAATCTACCGATGCAGGGAAAATTCCTCTTTGATCCTTTCCCTCACTTTCCCCGTATAGCTGCTTCCACCACTCAGCTACAAAGTGCAGGCTCGGTTCATAATTTGCCATAATTTCAATATTTTTACCCTTCCTTAAAAGGATATTGCGTATTGCGGCATATTTTAAGCTGTCGTTTTCCTCAAAATCTGCATCCATCGCAATTTTTCTTGCACTTTGTGCTCCTTCCATCAGGCTCTTTATATCCGCGCCGCTTACTGCAATGGGCAGAAGTCCGACTGCCGTTAAAACGGAAAAACGGCCGCCCACATCATCCGGTACAACAAAGGTTTCATAGCCTTCCTCATCGGCCACCTTTTTTAAAGCACCTCTGGCTTTGTCCGTTGTCGCATAAATACGTTTTGCCGCTTCTTTTTTTCCATACTTATCTTCCAGCATTTTTTTAAATACACGAAAGGCAATGGCCGGTTCTGTTGTAGTACCCGTTTTGGAAATGATATTAATAGAAAAATCTCTTTCTCCTATTACATCTTTTAAGTGATTCATATACGTAGAGCTTAAATTATTTCCAACAAAATATATTTCAGGTGCTTTTCTGATTTCTTTCGACACCATATTATAAAAGCTATGACTTAAAAATTCTATGGCGGCTCTGGCACCTAAGTAAGAGCCCCCTATTCCGATAACTAATAATACTTCAGAATCATTTTTAATGTTACCGGCTGCCTTAATAATTTGTTCGAACTCAGCCTTGTCATAATTCACAGGAAGATCAATCCATCCCAGGAAATCATTACCTGCTCCTTTTCTGCTTAATAACAGCTCTTTTGCATCAAGAGCCAGTTTTCTCATCATCGTTATTTCATCTGCTTTTATAAAGTCCGCCGTTTTCGTGTAATCAAAAGAAACCTTATTCATAATATTCTATTTATCTCC
>CAMJWQ010000389.1 GCA_946409475.1 uncultured Lachnospiraceae bacterium | reverse complement strand
ATAAAATATCTTATGCTATTTTCTTTCACTAAATATGCTTCATCCATCTTTCCTATTTTATAAGAGTGCTATTTTATTCTGTTATAGTATTAATCCGCAAACTGCAAAAAGGGCTTATGCAAAACAGTTCTTTATCTGTTTTGCATAAGCCCTTTTTAAAACTGCAAGCATATTCTTATTTCTAACCAATTTCCACCTTGTACAATTTGTATATCAAAATTATATTAATTCTTGAAAAAATAAATTGAACACCTCAATTTTATAGATAAATTTTATTGGATTTATTATAATTTACTGAACTGTTGTCCTGTCTTAATTCATAATTTATTACAATGTTTTGGTCAACCTTTTTCCATTTAACCTTTACAATTCCCCCTGGTGTAAAAACTTCACCTTCTGCCCAATCAAGATAACCGGCTACCGGTTTAATCTCTATCTCTTTAAATCCCGGTGCTGCCGGACGCACTCCAAGAACTGCTGCCGGAAGCTCATAGAGAGCCAGGGCTCCCCAGGCATGGCAATCACTTCGTTCTTCTAAACCATCCTCCACACATGTAGTCAGGTTCCTTTTATACATATCACGCCACAAATCCCATAGCCCATCTGTATATTCATATAACCCGACTTTTTCTAAGGCACGATATAAATAAAATGCCATTGCTACTGAGCACTGCGCATAATTCTGTTTATGATTAAGCGTCTCAATTATATTTTTACTTCCTGTTTCTATATCCAGCGTATCTGTCAAGACAGCAAATACCTGGCAATGCTGGCTATATTCCTCTATTCCTGGTCCATCCTGAATCATACCATTGGTACCCATACAGTAAGTCTTTACTGCATTAATCACTTTTCCGGCCCGTTCATTATATTCCTCTGCCATTCCATTCCTACCAATAAAAGAAGCTAATTTTGCTGCATGTGACAGTCCCATTGCATATAGAAAACTTTCCATTGTTATAGGACCATCCAATATGGCTCTGGGAACTCCTGTTGTCTCCTTCCATTGTGTGGTCCAATCAATAAAAGACCAATAAGCATCTTTTAAATTCAAACCTCCATTTTTACCAACAAGGCCTTCCTCTGTGAGAGTTCTGTCGAAATAATTAAGAATTCCGTCAACGGTAGGCATATGATATTTAATTAATTTTTCATCTCCAAAATACATCATATGATCATATAGCATAAGGATATAATAAATTGAAAAACCTGGTATAATATTGGGTCCATAATTGGGATAGGAACAGTTAATCATACCGTCATATCTTTGTGACCGCTTAAAATCATCATAGCATTTACGTGCCAGTCTGTCATCAGCGGATACCATAAAAGTATATAGTATTTGAGACCGGGTATCCATAGCATATTGAAGCTGTTCATAAAATGGACAGTCTTCATAAGTTTCATGCATACATCTCCTTAGTGTTCTCTCACTAATATCCCAAATTTTAGCCAAGGATTCATCAGAAGTTTTTACCCAGGTCTTTACTTCTAAAGGATATCCTGTTTCTAAATAATCAAAGCTTTCAATTGATAAAGGTTCTTTGTATGTCTTTATTTTTAATTGAATAAAGCGGAATGTTCGGAACCAGAACGGCTCATAAACCTCTGCCTGCTCCTTTTTTCCAAGACCTAATACTTTATACGTATCTGTAAAACCATGCAGATGGCCATTTTTTACATCCATTCGGTCTGCCTTTTTGGGTAAATCAGATTGTAAGTTCTCAAATGTTTCCGGCTGTACATATCCTTCTGACTGCAATATCTGAATTGTTGCACCGGAACCCCCTGTCACAGCCAGCTTCAGAAAACCTGTCATTAATTCCCCGGCATTGATTTCAATAATCTCTTCTGTATTAGCTTTTACTGCAACACCTCCCATGCCATACAACATGCGATTCCAGGTTTTTTCATCTGATTCCGACTGTCTGATAACAGTAATACCTTTAAATTTTCTCGGAATTTTATTCATATATGGAATTGTCCTAGCCGTTAAATTTCCCGGACTTACGGCTTTACTTATTGCAGAAGAATCATATATGACAGCATTCTCCCAATTCAGGTCGCAGAAATCTTTATTCATCCAATCGAAGGAATCCTTATTTCCTGTAGCTTCTTCCAAAATCTGAAGAGGAGCAAAAACAGACGATTCAGAAATAATCTCTATATTTGTTTCTTTATGGCATTTCCAAGTCTGATTTGAGGATAAATTAACGATTTCTCCATTTTCCTCACGGTACTCTCCGTTAAGAAATAATCCCGGTGTTTCCGTTCTATATATCCCATGATTTCCTTTCCTATGATCTAACGGATAACGGAGAACAATGACAGCCAGTATGTTAATCCCTTCATTTAAATACGGTGCTATATCAACCGTATCATAATACCATATTAATCGATCTCCTTTACTGGGACCAATTTCAATCAATTGCTTATTTATATACAGTTTATACCTGGAATCAGCAGAAATGTTTATTTTTAATTCTGATGGTACCTTATCTATTTTTATTTTTTTTCTGAAATAAACGATTTTGGGAATTTCTTTATCCTCAGCATTCCAACCAGGAACCCAAATCCAATTCATTTTATCAATATTAAACAATGTTTTCGCTCACTTTCTTTTTTAATCCATTACTATATAGATAAATCTTTGATATCCCATGGACTAAAATTAGTTATCCTTTTACTGCACCACCGGTCAATCCTTCCACAATCTGCGTTGAGAAAAGAAAATAAATGATAATGATAGGAATTAAGGTAATAACAACTGCAGCCATTGATTCGTTCATATATCTGGTAAACTGACCGATGTATTGATAGATTGCTAAGGTTAACGACTTTACATTTTCGCCGCCTAAAAATACCATAGGCATGTAAAAATCATTCCATTGTCCAATCCCCGTAATCAGTGCCATTGTAAAGAGTACAGGTTTACTGATAGGATAAATTATCCTGAAGAAAATTTTAAAATCTCCTGCACCGTCCAGCCTTGCAGATTCTTCCAGTGCAACCGGAATAGTCTTAAAAAACTTCTGGAATATGAAACATGACATGGATATACCAGAAATATATATAAGGATTAATCCCATAAGATGGTTTAGCAGACCAACCTTTTTTAACATCAGAAAAATCGGAAGGACACTTACCTGAACCGGTACCATCAATCCTACTAAAAAATAACTGGTGATAAAAGCTTTCCCCTTAAATTGATATCTTGCTATTCCATAAGCCGCCATAGAAGAGAGCAGTATACAACCTACAGTTCCAAATAAGGTTAATATCAAGCTATTTTTAAAATATAGAAAAAAATTATTCTTAAATAAAATT
>CAMJWQ010000388.1 GCA_946409475.1 uncultured Lachnospiraceae bacterium | reverse complement strand
AAAAAAAACCGGCCCATTCTTTTGTCTTACGACTACATCAACACGGATATGGTTACGTTAAAGCTGAGAAGAGAACGCAAATAATGTTTACCTGATTAATGAAACCTGAAAATCCAATAAAAAGGCGAGAGGATTAAAAAAATGAAATCAAAAAAAATAATATCTATTTTAATGGTAACCCTTATGGCTGCGGGTACATTGGCTGGCTGCGGCCGGCAAAGCGCAAAAGCAGGTGAGACGACCTTAAATGTAATGACTGCCGGTGATACCAATATGGAAGAGCTGCAAAATAACTATGTGGCACCAATAGTGGAAGAGAAATATCCGGAAATAAAGCTGAATGTAGTAGGTGCCGGTGCCGGTGACGAAGGTTCCCAGAAGATTTTTGATAAATTAAAGGCACAAAAGGATGCCGGAAAAGAAAAAGGGGATATTGATGTGGCTATTGTACATCAGGGAATCATGAGACAAATGCTTGAAAATGGTCTCTTGGATAAGTATGTTGATCTGACCGGTACCGGAGAATATCTTACGTCGGATGGGGCAAAAAATGCACTTGGGACTGATGTGGAAGGATATGTCATCCCCCTGTTTTCCAGTCAGACCGCTATTGCATATAACTCCGCGGAGGTTAAGGATGTCCCTGAGAGCTTTGATGAATTAAAAACCTGGATAAGCGAAAACCCTAAAAAATTCGGCTACAACGGCGTGACGGGAGGAATGTCGGGAGTTGCCTTTGTTGCCTCCTTTCTTTGCAATGAATCCGGCAATGCCGAACAGATTTTAAAGGGACCCTATAATGAAAGCATTGAAGCCGACTGGCCTGCTATTATGAATGAATTGAAATCCCTGCCATGCACAATCACAAATGGAAATCAGGGAACACTCGATATGCTCAACCGCGGAGAGATTTCCATGGGACCGGTTTGGGTCGATATGTTCTACACTATGCTGGCAGAGGGACGTATGAGCCCTGATGTTAAATTAACAATTCTGGAACCGGGAATGCCCGGACAGCCTATGTATATCGTAATACCCTCCAATGCCGCCAATAAAGAAGAGGCTGTCAAATTTGCAGAGCTGCTCGGTTCTCCTGAGGTTCAGGCAAAGGTCATCGTGGACCAGTTTAACTGGTATCCCGGTATTGACGCAAATGCCGTACTTCCATTGTGCTCGGAGGAAGCAAAAAACAGCTTATTTAAGGATATTACAGCCGACATTCTGAGTAAATACGGTACCGTATTACCCTTAAATGAATATAAAAATGACATGATGGAAGCATATGAAAATGCAAAATAAGAACAAATCCATTTTCAGTCTGTTACCGTTGGTGCTTATGGCACCATCGGTAATTCTTTTAATATTTGTTTTTGTTCTCCCCTTCCTTCGTGTCATCTACGGCGGATTATTCCGGGAAGGCCGGCTGTCCTTCCATGGATTCAAGACGGTAGCCGATTTTTATTTAGGGGATATTTTTTATACCATATTTATTTCCGCAGCCTCATTGTTCTTTACTTTGTTGATTGCCATATTGATTGGCGCTTTTCTGCGCTTACATAAATCCAGATGGATTGCATTCCTGTTTAAAATTCCCCTGTTTATTCCTTATGTAGTTGTAGGGCATGCCATGCGTACCTTTTTAGCGCCTCACGGTACCATGAATTCATTCTTAAGCGTACTGGGATTGATTAACCTGGATAACCCGCCCTCCCTTGCCTATAGCTCGGCAGGAATTATGATTGCACTCATTTGGAAAAACATGGCCTTTGCCCTGCTGCTGATTATGGCTCCCTTTCAGGTGATAGGTGATTCCTATTTACAGGCCGCCCAGAATGCCGGTGCCGGATTCTTCCGCCTGATTAAGGATGTACTGGTCCCCATGAGCCGCTCCTCTATTTTGGTAAGCGGCATCATGATTTTTACATCCATGATGGGTTCCTTTTCCATTCCCATGATGATGGGCAGCGGAGATGGTCCTAAAATGCTTATGATTGATTTATATTATCGGATTACTTATCAAAATGACATAGCAACCGCCAATGCCCTTGGTATGATTTCCTTTCTGCTTTCCCTTGGAGCTGCCTGGTTCTATGTCAGAAAGGTCGTGAATAATGAATAAGGCAAAAGCCGGAAAGCTATTATTCGGCATAATCGGGATATTCGTAATTTTCGGTCCCATTTCTTCTCTGATCATCTGGTCCTTTGCGGAGAAATGGTATTGGCCCGCCATGCTTCCTCAGGAATGGGGCCTTTTGTACTGGAACAAAATGGAGGATCTGGCCATTTTAAAATCCCTGAGAAGCTCCCTGCTGATTGCCGGGGTCACAACAGCAATCTGCATGCTTATTACCGTACCCTTTGCCTATTATCTGGCACGGAAAAAGTTTCCCGCCAAGCCCTTCATTATGCTGTTATTTATGCTTCCACAGGCATTTCCGCAGCTTCCGGTATTCGTAAATTTAATGACGGACTTTTATCGCTGGGATTTAGCAGGAACATATACCGGAATTATTTTAGTTCATATAACCATCGGTCTTTTGTATGCCCTGTGGATAATGGTATCCGTATTTCAAAGTATTCCTGTTAATCTGGAGCTGGCAGCCTATAATCTTGGATGCAGCCCCTTAAGGGCTTTTTTTGAAATTACCCTTCCGCAAGCCCTTCCCGGAATTGCGGCCTCATCCATACTGGTATTTTTAAATTCCCTGGATGAGTTTACGGGTTCCCTGTTAATTGGAGCACCCTTTATTAAAACTCTGTCTGTGTTTATGTACAATACCGCTAATGGATATGAAATGCAGATTTCTTCCGTTGCATCCCTATTACTGGCTGTTCCGGGAATCATCATACTTCTGGTTTTGGATAGATTTTTAAAGGCCGAGCATCTGGCCGGAGTCGGTAAAGCCTGATATAAGGAGAAAAGTGAAAGTGAGAAGCTTAGAATGATTGAAATTAATAATATATCCGTATCCTATGAAAAAGGAAAGAAAGCACTTGATCATATAAATTTTACATTGCAGCCCGCTACCCTTACCTCTTTGGTAGGACCAAGCGGTTGCGGCAAAACAACCATGTTGAAAATACTGGCCGGTTTTCTTAATCCGGATGAAGGGCAGATTCTGGCAAACGGAAAGGATATTACCAAATTGGAAATCCAAAAAAGAGGAACGGCAATGGTATTCCAGAATTATGCCTTATGGCCCCATATGACAATTTTTGATAATATCTCTTATGGGCTTAAGCTGAAAAAAATGTCTAAGCAGGAAATTGAGGAACGGGTGAACCGCCTCCTTGACATCGTGGAAATTGACAAAAGCTATGTGAAGAAGCGTAAGC
>CAMJWQ010000387.1 GCA_946409475.1 uncultured Lachnospiraceae bacterium | reverse complement strand
AATCAGCCCGGCTTTCCTCTCCTGCCAAAACCACATTCCAGCCTGCAAAAGAGCCCTTTGACCCCATTTCGGCCTGTAAAAGAGTAAGCCTTCCCTTCTTTTCCACTCTTGCACCGACCATGTCGTTATGGATAACGGCATCATGGAATAACTGGGCCTTTACAAGCTTTAAGGAAGCATTCTCATGAACAAGGATTCTGGTACGTCCGCTGTGATACCCTTCCCCTGTTCCCTGGTCCTTATATTGAAAAATAACGGTGCTCTCGCTTCCCTCCACCGCCACAATGACAATATCCTCATTTATGACGCCTGCATTTTCATCCATGTCGAAAACAAGTCTGACAGGCACTTTCTCCCTGTGCTTCTTTGGTATTTTTATGGTATAGCGAATATTACCGTTTTCCTCAAAAAACTGCTCCATCTCCTGATTCATCAACTGTCCGGCAGGGTCCTTTTCCGTGGAAATCCCCGTTACTTCTTTTCTGATCTCAATTTTATCAGAGGCTTTTATTAACAGATTTCCTTCTTTTTTTCCTTTCTCTCCAACCAAAGGCAGATCAGCCGTATTTACTCTTAGCCATGACCATGTTCTTACCTGCATTCTGTCTATATGATTTGTTTGTTCTATCATCCTGCCACCTCCTAACCAATGGTTCCTTCCAATTCAAGTGTAATAAGACGGTTCATCTCTACGGCATATTCAAGGGGCAGCTCCTTGGCAATAGGCTCTACGAACCCCCGCACAATCATTGCCTTTGCCTCTTCCTCCGATAAGCCTCTGGTCATCAAATAAAAAACGGCCTCATCACTGATTCTTCCGATTTTGGCCTCATGGCCGATGTCCACCTGATCATTTTGGATGTCCATTACCGGAATGGTATCGGCTCTTGATGTGTTATCCATCATCAACGATTCGCAGATAACAGAGGATTTTGTTCCTGTGGCCTTTGGTGTTATGGACACGGAGCTGCGGTAAATGGATTTCCCGCCATCCTTGGAAATTGAACGGGAATTAATGGTGGAGGAAGTATTGGGTGCCGCATGGATTACCTTTGTTCCCGTATCCAGATGCTGTCCGCCGGAGGCAAAGGTAATTCCCGTAAATTCCGACTTTGCTCCTTCTCCCCTTAGAATACTGGAGGGATAGAGCATGGTAATATGGGAACCAAAGGTTCCGGATATCCATTCAATCGTTCCGTTTTTTTCTACGGAAGCTCTTTTCGTATTTAAATTCATCATATTTTTTGACCAATTTTCAATAGTGGAATATCTCAACTTGGCGTTTTCTCTCACATACAATTCCACACAGCCCGCATGCAGATTAATTTGGTTATATTTCGGTGCCGAACAGCCTTCAATAAAATGAAGACCTGCATTTTTCTCCACTACAATCAAGGTGTGCTCAAATTGCCCCGCACCCGGTGCATTCAGCCTGAAATAGGATTGCAGGGGAAAGGATACATGAACCCCCTCCGGCACATATACAAAGGAGCCGCCGGACCAGACAGCACCATGAAGTGCCGCAAATTTATGATCCGTAGGAGGAACCAGCTTCATAAACAATTCCCGTACAATGTCTTCGTATTCCCATACGGCACTTTCCATATCCGTATAGATCACCCCCTGCTTTAACAGCTCTTCCTTCACATTATGATAAACCACCTCCGAATCATACTGGGCACCTACGCCGGCCAGGGATTCCCGTTCGGCCTTTGGAATTCCCAGTCTGTCAAAGGTTTCCTTTATATCCTCAGGAACCTCATTCCAATTATGCTTCATATCCGTATCCGGTCTTACATAGGTGACAATACGGCTCATATCCAGCTCTTCCAGGGAAGGCCCCCAGGCAGGCAGTTTGATTTTATGATAATCCTCCAGAGATTTCAGCCGGAGGTCGAGCATCCAATCCGGTTCCTTTTTCTGTCCGGATATTTCACGGACTATATCTGCCGTCAAACCCTTTTCCGTTTTATACCGTGCCACATCCGCATTCTTAATATCATAGAGTTCGCGGGATATGTCTTCCACTATGGTTTTTTGTTTTTCCATTTTAATTTCCTCCCTCCGTTCTATTTCAGAACAGCTGAAAATCCTTCCTGTACAATGGTATCCACCAAAGAAGCATCTCCCGTCCGCACGATTTTTCCCTCTGCCAATACATGAACATAATCGGCAGGCAGGTTTTGCAGTATCTTCGTAATATGGGTAATGATGAGCATGGCATTGCTCTCATTCCTAAAGCGGGCAATGTTTTCCGAAATAAGCTTTACCGCATCTACATCCAGCCCTGAATCCGTTTCATCAAGAATAGCCAGCTTAGGATTCATCATGGCTAATTGCAGGATTTCACTTTTTTTCTTCTCCCCTCCGGAAAAACCAACATTTAAATACCGCTTTGCATAAGAAGCATCCATGCCAAGCTCCTCCATATTCCTTTGCAGTTCCCTCTTAAAGGGCAATACCTTCACCGGCTTTCCCGTACAGGCTCCTCTGGAGGCTCTTAAAAAATTTTCCAAGGTAACTCCCTGTATTTCCTCCGGTGCCTGAAAGGATAAAAAGATACCCTTTCTGGCTCTTACATCCGGCTTTTCTCCGGAAATGTCTTCTCCCTCAAACAGAATGCTTCCTCCCTCCAGCCTGTAACGGGGATCTCCCATAATCACATTGGCAAGAGTGGACTTACCCGCACCGTTTGGCCCCATTAATACATGCACTTCTCCGGGACGGATAGTCAGATTCACTCCCTTTAAAATACTCTTTCCTTCTACGGAGGCACTTAGCTCCTTTATCTCTAATATGTTCTTTTGCATTTTTCACACCTTCCATCTGTTTTTGTTTCCGGCTCTTCTTTTCCGGAATGCTTGATATAGCAGCCCTTTTTAACTTCTATTCCTGTAATGACAGCTTCAAACAGGCCTTTCATGGCAACAATGGCTGCTTCATCCAAATCCTTCACATAAGCTCTAATTATTCCATTGATTTCATCATTGTATTTGTCATAGCCTGCGCAGGCAGTCTGTCCGCTTTCCGTCAAACGGTAAAATACCTCTTTTCTGTTTCCCTCCATCCGGTAGGATTCCAAATATCCCTTACCCTCCAGCTTTTTTGCCAACTGAACAACAGCACCATTGGTCATGCCCAGATATTGGGATAAATCTCCTGCTTTCGTTTTTTCATTTCTCTCAATACACTTTAAAAAAGAAAGGTCGGAATAAGTGAGGAGATATTTTGTTCCATAATGCCTCGCTGTTTTGGCATCGCATAGCAAAAGATTTGCGGCCTGATGAAATTTTTGTATCAAATCGTTTTTTACATCCATATGTTCACCTCTATTATTAT
>CAMJWQ010000386.1 GCA_946409475.1 uncultured Lachnospiraceae bacterium | reverse complement strand
AACTGTGCCTGTCCGCTGAATCTTACCGCTCCTGCCACAGAAAAAGGCAGACTCGTCTCGGTAGTGAAATCTGCAGGAATTCCCAGCCTCTGAGCAGTATTTGTCTCCTGCTCCAATAACACCACATCCTGTTTGCCGGTAGAATACAGGAAGGCGGGACATTCTTCAAAATCACAGTCAATGCTTTGTTCTGTAATGATAGCCTGATATTTCCCGATTGCCTCCTGATTTGCATCGGCATATTGTTTTGTTTTTTCCTCTCCGAAATTTTGCCACAGCTTATGATAAATCAAATTGTGCTGTGATGTTATCTTGGCAGTAGTGTTTTTTGTCTGTCCGGAGCCGATCCCGGCACCCTCCAATACAATGGTTTCCACTCCACGCTGCTGTAAAAAATACGCTGTCAGGATTCCTGCCAATCCACCGCCAATTACGGCAGCCTCCACCGGCAGATCACCGTGAAGAACGGGATATTCCTGTAAAGTAGTCGTTTTACTCCAAATTGATGTCATTATTTTCACCTCTCAGATAGGTTATGCAAAAACAGGAAAATTAAACAATGATTTCTCCGTCAGTTAATATAAAACCATGCGCTCCCGTAAAAATAGCGGTATAATACTTTTTAAAAAGTATTATACCGCTATTTTTTTAAGAAAGCTGATACCAAATTATAACGTGATAGTTCCTTATATGCCTTTAAAATCACATCGATATTATTTTACAAGTCCTCACTGATAATACAACCATTCGAAAATTCAGGTGAACATGCACCTTCATTCGGAATGGATAGAAATACATCTTCTTCCTTTCCTGCATTATAACAACTGATTTTTCCTGCCTCTGTCGCTGCATTTTCAATAGACCTTTCATATTTTAGATTATCTCTCATAATGTAACCTCCTTTATTCCGAATATATATCACCATACTATTCCATCCCACTCCTGTACCTTTACTTTAAAACAGCCTTTCCGTTGTTTTCGCAGATAGAATAGATTACATAAGACCTATTATAAACCCTTAGTTACTTTTTGTTTATATTATATATTATATGCTATAATCTGCTATTATCAATAATTAATTGTTAATTTCAAATAACTTTAGCAATATCGCTCAATATTCAAAATATTACAACAGCATATTTATGCAATTCATTTAACTTAAAGCTGCTATTCCTTTCTCATATCAGCAATCGCATCCTCCGGTATTTCAAATTGCACACATCCCATGTACATAGGAGCTACATCACCTTCCTGAAAAGTAATGATCAGGTTTCCCTGTGCATTTATATAAAAGGACTGATCGGAGGCAATTTTTTCAAAATTCCACTCCGGTACATCGCTGTAATCGACCCAGTATAATATACTTTCATCTTCCGCCATCTGCGAACGCATCTGCTCTTTGATATTATCACTGATAACCGTACGGTAGTCCGCTCCTTCCTGAAAGAGATCGGATAGCTGTATCTTTTCGCCGGTATTTAAATCAATGGTATAATAGAACTCCTGCTCAAAGCCGCTTCCTGCCGCCTGGAATACAATCAGCTTCAGTGTGAAGTATTCTTCTGTTGTTTCTATGGTTTCGTGTTGTATTGTCAGATTGGAATACCCCATATTGTCTACTATGGCTGCTTCAAATTCCTTTATATATTGATCTGTTAATTGCTGGATTTGCGCATTTATTTCTTCAGTGGTTTTCTTTAAGGTATCACTTTGCTCCTCATCATCCTCCACTATAAGCCGGGGTATATCCACTTCTGCCGTAGAGCGGTCCTGCTCCACTTCATAATGCCGAAAGGTAACTGCCTGCACCACATCCTTTAGGAATGGAACCTGTTCCATGGCATAGGCAATATCGGCATTTACATTTGGCAGAATTAAAAGAATCGCCATTGCAGCGGCCAGACCGGCCCCCATTTTAATCCCCATTCTTTTATAAACCAGCTTCTTTTTATTACTTTTTGCTTTTTCCAGCTGCTTTAATAATGCTCTCCTTCCGTCTTCCGGAACCGGTATCTGCTTATACTGCTGTTTTGCTTTTCTTATTTTCATCATATCATTACTCATCTTCATCTCTCCTTTATCCAATTTCATTTTCTTCCAGGGTGAGCCTTAGTTTTGCAAGACTTCGATATAAGCGGCTTTTTACCGTGTTAGGACTTTCCTTCAAAACCATTGCGATTTCATCCAGCTTCATTTCCTCAAAGAAACGCATCTGGACGACAGCCTGTTCCTTTTGTCCCAGTTTTTGTATGGCTTTCACTAAATCCATAGCATCGTCGTTATCGTACCGGGTGGTTTCTTCCACTTCCCATAATGGCTCCCATCCCCGTCTTTTACGGAAACGGAAAATCTCATTCAGCATAATCCGATAAATCCATGTACCTGCGTACACTTCCTTTTTCAATGTATGGCTCTTTAATATTGCCCGATACGCACCTTCCTGCACCACATCCTTTGCATCCGAATCATTATGTAAATAACTGTAGGCAAGTCTGTAGTAGGCATTGTAATTCTGAAGCAGCAATTCTTCAATTATTTTTTCTTTATTGTTCCTGTTCACAATGCTTCCCTCTCTCTGTTTCTTATGTTTCTTATATTTATTAGACCGATACACGTACGCAAAAGTTTCAGTACGTTATAAATTATTTTAATTTGGAAATATTATTCAATACAAAAAAAATCCTGTATTTTTCATAAAATACAAGATTTTTCTAAACCATTCATGCGGATGGAGGGACTCGAACCCTCACGAAGTCACCCCCGGTAGATTTTGAGTCTACTGCGTCTGCCATTCCGCCACATCCGCTCAATACTTATGCAATTCATAAGCCGAAATTCATTGTAGCATAAACCATTTGTAAAGGCAAGTATTTCATAAAAAAATTGTCAATAAAATGTAACAGTTCAGCCATGCAGAAATGAGAGCGGCGCAGGAAGCGTGGGAAAGAGCTTTTTTTAACCAAAATAGTATTCTATATCTTCTTCCACTGTCTTGATTTTGCCAATACCAAAATTTTCAACCAGTACCTTTGTAATATTGGGAGATAAGAAGGCCGGTAAAGTGGGCCCTAAATGGATATTTTTCACTCCCAGATATAAGAGGGATAACAGAACGATAACGGCCTTTTGCTCATACCAGGCCACATTAAATGCGATGGGCAGCTGATTAATATCTTCTAATCCAAATACCTCTTTAAGCTTAAGGGCAATTACCGCCAGCGAGTAGCAGTCATTACATTGACCCGCGTCCAATACCCTGGGAATACCGCCTATGTCACCTAAATTTAATTTATTATACTTATATTTCGCACAGCCTGCCGTTAAGATTACCGCATCATCAGGAAGGGCTTTGGC
>CAMJWQ010000385.1 GCA_946409475.1 uncultured Lachnospiraceae bacterium | reverse complement strand
TTAAAATGGTAAAAGAGAAGCATCCCGGCTTACAGGTGATTGCCGGAAATGTTGCAACGGCAGAAGGCACCAGAGCTTTAATTGAAGCAGGAGTGGATGCGGTTAAGGTTGGAATAGGACCGGGTTCCATTTGTACAACCCGTGTTGTTGCCGGAATAGGGGTGCCTCAGATTTCGGCAATTATGAATAGCTATGAGGCAGCCAGGGAATATGGTGTCCCCATTATTGCCGACGGAGGTATTAAATATTCGGGGGATATGACGAAAGCCATTGCGGCGGGAGCCAATGTATGTATGATGGGCAGTATATTTGCCGGCTGTGATGAAAGCCCCGGAAACTTTGAATTATTCCAGGGCAGAAAATATAAGGTTTATCGTGGTATGGGCTCAATTGCAGCTATGGAAAACGGCAGCAGAGACCGGTATTTCCAGACGGATGCCAAAAAGCTGGTACCGGAAGGTGTGGAAGGACGGGTTGCCTATAAGGGAACCGTTGAAGATACCGTATTTCAGCTGATAGGAGGCCTTCGCTCCGGTATGGGATATTGCGGTACCAGAACGATTCAGGATTTGATTAAGAGCGGTAAATTCGTTAAAATATCGGCAGCATCTCTTAAGGAAAGTCATCCTCATGATATTCATATTACGAAAGAAGCACCAAATTACAGTGTAGATGAATAAGTAATGCAGTGGCACGTACATAATAGTATGTGCCACTTCGTATTATAGTAATCAAAGAGATAGGATGGTAGCAGATATGAGAAACTTTTTAAAGCCCTTTTCTTTTTTACCGGCAATACTTATGATGTATATCATTTTTCATTTTTCCGCTGAAAAGGGCGTGGATTCTTCCGCGCTTAGCTATAAGGTAAGTAATAAAATCGTAATGGAGGCAGGAGAATTTTTGGACATTTCCTTAACGGATGATCAGATTCAGCATTATACCGGCCTTATTCACGGTAAAGTACGAAAAGCAGCACATTTTACAGAATATGCGGTTCTGGCTGTTTATGTGGCTTTTCCCTTATATGTTTATGGACTCCGGGGACTGCTCCTAATGATTGTAGCCGGCTCATTTTGTCTGGCTTTTGCGGTGTCCGATGAATTTCACCAGACTTTCGTAGCCGGGAGAACGCCTTCTAAAAAAGATGTATTGATAGACGGAATCGGTATTTTATGCGGAATTATATTTGTAAGGATTGTCGGATTTACAGGAAGGATGACAATATTCCGCAAAAAAAAGATGAAGACATAGAATTAACAGGCATTTTGTTGTATTTTACATAAACTTTACACTATGTTATACTGAATTTAACATAAATTTAATATAGTAAGAAATGTTGTTCTTTATGTTAAGGAAGTGTTAAATTAGTTTAAAGTATTTGATAAGGAGAATTTTTTGGGATGAATCATATTGAAATGCTGTTTTCTTTTATTGGCGGACTGGGAATGTTCCTGTACGGAATGAACATCATGGCTGACGGCTTACAGAAATCTGCCGGTAACAGAATGAAGAGACTGTTGGGATTTCTAACGAATAACAGGCTTTTGGCTATTTTAATGGGAACGATTATAACAGCTATCATACAAAGTTCATCTGCTACTACGGTTATGGTAGTCGGTTTTGTTAATGCCGGTATTCTGAACCTTACTCAGGCAGTTGGTGTTATTATGGGAGCTAATATCGGTACTACGGTAACAAGCTGGATTGTTTCCATGAGTGAATGGGGCAATATGCTGAAACCCGAGTTTTTTGCACCGCTGTTGATTGGTATCGGTACTTTTTTTATTCTTTTTTCTAAGAAGGAAAAGAAAAAAGAGGCAGGAGAAATTTTAGTAGGCTTTGGTGTTTTATTTATCGGTTTAAGCTTTATGTCGGAAGCCATTAAACCATACCGGGATGCCCCCGTATTTGCCAATGCCTTTAGAACATTGGGAAGTAATCCCTTTTTGGGAGTTTTAGTGGGAGCCATGGTAACGGCGGTTATTCAAAGCTCCTCCGCATCCGTAGGTATTTTACAGACAATAGCCTTAAATGGTGTTGTTACCTGGAATTCAGCCGTTTATATTACCCTTGGACAGAACATCGGGACCTGTATTACTGCCATTATTTCCAGTGCGGGAGCTAACAGGAATGCAAAAAGGGCGGCAGTCATTCATCTGATGTTTAATGTAATAGGAACCGTCATATTTGGTATTTTAATGTTTACCATTTTTCAGTTAAAGCCGGAGTTTGCCGCATCGAATATGAACAGCGTGGAGATATCCATTTTTCATACAATTTTTAATGTTTCCAATACTCTTATATTATTTCCCTTTGCTAATCTTTTAGTAAAAGCCTCAGAAAAAATAATTCAGGGAGAGGATACGGCAGAAACCTCCGAAACCGTGGCGGCTGTCAGACATCTGGATGAAAGAATACTGGAGACCCCTTCCTTTGCAATTGAAAATGCGGTAAAGGAAATTGTCCATATGGGATACCTGGCCGTGGAGCATTTTGATTTGTCTACCCAGGCGCTCGTAAAGAGCAGCCGGAAAAAAGTAAAAAAAGCTTATGAGATGGAAAAAGTAATTAATGAAATGCAAAAAATATTAACCGAATATCTTGTTAAGCTTAGTAATTTATCCTTAACGGAAAAGCAGCATAAGGTGGTAAATAATTTGTTTTATTCCGTAAGTGATATTGAGCGTATCGGAGATCATTGTGATAATATCGCAGAGTTAGCGGATGTGTATATAGAAAAAAAGCTGGAATTTACGGATAAGGCCCTAAAGGGCCTGGACAAGATTATTACGGCGGCCCGGGAAGGAGTGGTCAATGCTATTAAGGCCAGAGAAACCGGTAATGTCCAATATGCTGAAATTACCTTGGCCAGGGAAGATGACGTAGATAAATTGGAAGATGAATTACGTTCCAGCCATATCAAGCGTCTGGCTAAAAAGCAATGCAGTGCGGAGCCCGGTATTATATTTCTGGATACCATTAGTAATCTGGAGCGTATTTCGGATCATGCGACTAATATTGCCGAATATATACAGGATGAAAGCATATTAAAATAAGTTTATAATTATAATGTTGAAAAACCGTAAGCAGGCGCTACCGGCCTGCTTACGGTTTTTTTATCGCATAGAAATTACCTCCTATACGGTAAAATCCTCCGGAGAATGCACACGGATGCATAAGGAAGATGTCACTGCATGACTGCATTCGGCGCGCAAAGTATCTTTTCCCTCAAGCTTCCGGGGCAGGGAAGCCGATGTGCCGAAGATATTTTGTTTTTAAATTTACATAGAATTAACTTAACCATGTTTTGTTTTTAATATTTGTCCTTTATATTACATTTTGTAAACATTAGAAAAAAATCTGAGGAGGAT
>CAMJWQ010000384.1 GCA_946409475.1 uncultured Lachnospiraceae bacterium | reverse complement strand
CATTTGCCAGCGTAGCTGGCATGATCAATCAAGATTCCGAGAGATCATTTACGACAATTTGCAGCCTCTATTTCATTATTAACTGCTGCATTTTATTTATTCTTTATTATCCTTCTTTATTGTTCCTCTTCTTTATTATTCCTCTTCATTATTGTCCTTTATTATTTCCGAATTTTTATCATTCATATTTTTAATAAAATCTTCATATAAAGGCGACATACTTCTTAACCGGCTTACAATTCCTGCCGTCTTTTCCACTACAAGATCCATTTCCTCCTTCGTATTTTCTTCACTTAAGGTTAGACGTAAGGATCCATGGGCAATTTCGTGGGGAAGGCCGATAGCCAGCAGTACATGCGAAGGATCCAGCGAACCGGAGGTACAGGCAGACCCGCTGGAGCCGCAGATTCCCTCCATATCCAGCATAATTAATAAGGATTCTCCTTCTATGAACTGAAAGCAGAAATTCGTATTATTGGGAAGTCTTTTTTTTGCATCTCCGTTCAATCTGGTATAAGGAATTTCCTTTAACATCCTTTTGATCAGATGATCCCTTAACGCTATTTCCCCTGCTGTTCTTTCCTCCATATTGTCCAGCGCAATTTCAACAGCCTTTCCGAATCCGACAATACCGGGCACATTTTCCGTCCCGGCTCTTCTCCCCCGTTCCTGGGCACCGCCGTGAATAAAGGAACGTATTTTAATTCCGTTTTTAATATACAAAAAACCGATTCCTTTCGGTCCGTTTAATTTGTGGGCACTGGCACTTAACATATCGATATGATAATCGGCTACGGAAATGGGAATTTGTCCAAAGGCCTGTACCGCATCCGTATGAAACAGGATATGATTTTCCTTCGCAATTTCTCCGATTTCTTTAATAGGCTGTATGGTTCCGATTTCATTGTTGGCAAACATTATGGTAATCAGTATGGTATCCTTACGGATAGCCCTTTTCAGCTGATCCGGCCGTATAAAACCAAATTCGTCAACATCCAGATAGGTTACTTCATAACCGTTTTTCTCTAAGTACTCACAAGTATGAAGAACTGCATGATGTTCTATCTTGGAGGTAATGATATGTCTGCCTTTCTCCTTATAGGCTTCTGCTATTCCCTTAATCGCCCAATTATCCGCCTCACTGCCCCCTGCCGTAAAATAAATTTCATTAGCATCCGCAGTTATGGCCTTAGCTATCATTTCCTTACTGTCATTGACTGCCTTTTTGCTCTCCGCTCCCAACTCATATACACTGGAAGCATTCCCGTAATTTTCCGTAAAAAAGGGAAGCATAGCATCTACGACTTCTTTTCTGGTCTTAGTTGTAGCCGCATTATCTAAATAAATGATATTCTTCATATGGTTCTCCAGTCTCTAATCCCAACATCGGATTAGTCAATAATAATATGTAATTGTTATATTTTTAATTCCTACTAAATTACTACGAATTATTTACTTGAATGATATCACTACTAATCCTTCCTGTCAACCTATGCCAAGATATATTATATCAGGATATATTCATAAAGAAAAAGGGAAAAATACCTTATTGGAAAGCTATATCTTATTACAGGGATGGAATTAGCCGAAAAGGATACCGCCTGCTATAAGATATTCTTTAAAAAAGTAATTTGTGCAGGTATGGCCCCATAAGAAAAATATCTGCCTTAACGTTACCGTCAGGCCTTCTGAAGCATATGCGAAAAACGAACCCGTGAATTAATGTAATTGATTTACCCGTTACGTTCTGCCTGATTCTTTTTTTTCATATATTGTGTAAAAGAATATCATAAATCGGGTGCTTAATGTTCAGAAAATACTCTAAATACCCTATCATACAAGGTACTGTTATACTAACGCTTGCGGGCTTCGCCAGCAGATTTATAGGCTTTTTTTATAGAATATTTTTATCCCATACCATAGGGGAGGAAGGTATGGGGATTTACCAGCTTATTTTCCCCATTTATGTGATTTGCCACTCTCTTACCGCCGCTGCCATACAGACCTCCATTTCAAAATATGTCGCGGAATATGTATCCGCCAGAGACTACAGCTCCTCCAAAAAGACACTATACATGGGACTAACCTTATCTTTAGGCCTTTCCCTGCTGGTCTCCTTTACACTTTTTACATTCAGCGGACCTATTGCCCGGTACATAATTTTAGAGGAAAGATGCGCTCCCTTATTGCGTATTCTTGCTTTTTCCATTCCCCTGGGTTCCGTTCATGCCTGTATCTGCGGTTATTATTATGGCTTAAAAAAAACCTCTCTGCCTGCTATAACACAATTGTTCGAACAGATTATCCGTGTAGCAGGTGTTTATTTCATTTATCAGGTTATCATTGCGGAAGGTAATACCCCATCTCCTGCCATAGCCGTTGTCGGTATTGCCTTAGGGGAATTTGGCTCCATGCTGTACAGCCTGACCGCTATTTTGATTCGTTTTGGAAAAATTAATATCATATCCATGAAAAGCCGGAGTAATTTCCGGTATTTAAAGGACATTGTAACCTTTTCAGCTCCCCTAATGGCCAACCGCGTTATCATTAATCTTTTAGCCAGTGCGGAAGCCATATATATACCAAACCGTTTACAGGCATTTGGATTAACTGTTTCTCAGGCATTAAGCGTTTATGGTGTCTTAACGGGAATGGCCCTGCCGTTAATCCTCTTCCCCTCCGCCATCACGAATTCCGTAGCCGTTATTCTGCTTCCTACCATAGCGGAGGCTCATTCCGGCAATCGGATCAATACCATTAAAAAGGCCGTTAATCAGACTCTTCGGTATTGCATCCTCCTGGGAGCCGCTTCTACGGCCGTATTCTTTCTGTTCGGAGAGTTTATGGGTAATTTTATATTTGGAAGTGATTTGGCCGGCAGCTTTATCATAACCCTTAGCTTTATCTGTCCCTTCCTTTATATTACCTCCACCTTCTCCAGTATTCTTCACGGCTTGGGAAAGACAGGGTTATCCTTTATCATTAATATCATAGGCCTCTCCATACGTATTATTTTTGTTTTTTTTGTGATTCCCTCCTTTGGAATCAAGGGCTACCTGTGGGGTTTATTGATAAGCCAGTTAGTGCTCACGCTATTGAATGTCCTTGCCCTAAGAGAATATTTGATTTACAGTAATCCTATTAAGGCCATGTTTAAAAAATAGAAAAGGCTTATATATTGGAGACAAAATGAAGCCGCTGCATAAGCAGCGGCTATCGTAATTTATATTGATTTTATTATAGAACCTGGGATAAAAACTCAATTGCCCGGGGATATTCTTACTTTAAGTTTTTTAAATAATAACTCATATAGCCTAAAAACTCTCTGTCTGTATAATTCTGCATAGGATTCAAATTAAAATATTCTTTTATTTTATTTA
>CAMJWQ010000383.1 GCA_946409475.1 uncultured Lachnospiraceae bacterium | reverse complement strand
TCCTTACATAGCTCCCCATTTATATTTGCTTTCTTCCCTCCGTAAAAATCCCTCTTTTCCAAATCCATTCCCCTATAAAACAGATAAAGATTAGGGGCATCCACATCACAGTCAACTTTCGTTACTGTTTTAGCAAGTTCCGATAAAGCAGCCACAACCGTTGTTTTTCCCGTCCCGCCTTTTCCGCTTAACACAGCAATTTCCATTTAAAGGCCTCCTTTATCCTATTCCCAATGCTTTTAAAAATTTTTTTATATCTGTCATTTTCATATAGCATAATTCCCTTTGAATAAAGTGCGGCGGCCTCCATACTATAGGGAATTGTTCCCAGTAATGAAATACTTTCATTCTTACAAAAAACCTTTACTAAATTTTCCTTATTATCGTCTTTATTTATAATGATACCATAGGGAACTTTATAAAGCTTTACCAGCTCCACTGCCATTTTTAAATCATGCAGTCCGAATTCAGACGGCTCCGTGACTAAAATTGCGGCATCCGCATAACGTAACGTACTTACCACATTACAGGAAGTACCCGGCGGACAATCAATGAAAAAATCCCCCTTCGGCAGACTCTTAAGTAATTTTTTAATTACCGGTACGGCCATAGGTTCACTCACCTTTAAAATACCTCTGTAACAGGAAATTCCCTTTACCGTACCCTCTTCCAGCTTTCCCACAGAGCGTATTGTGTAGGCTAAGGCATCAGCCCGGCAGACTATTTTACAGGCACCGCAGTCATGACACAGCTTTTCGAAAACAACAATTTGTTTTCCCGCCTTAGCCAGTGCATGAAATTGACATGCTTTTGCACAGGAACCGCATAATGTACATTTGTTTTTATCAATAATAGGATATTCCGCAAAAACCTCATCTTTTTTTCGTATGGAGGGAGCCAGAAAGATAAATCCGTTTGGTTCCTCCACATCACAATCAACATAACCGACACCAAGTGTCATTGTAAGATTAGTAGCTACGGTGGTTTTTCCGGTTCCTCCCTTTCCGCTAAGTATAGCTATATTCATGCCCTTCTCCTTATTCTGTTCATCTCATTTTGTGATGTGCTCTTCCTGCTCCCTTCATTTCCGAAAGCTGATTATTTTGGTAGAATTCTATGGCCTTACAAACAGGAACCGTCTCACAGCTATAAGCCTTAACCCCTTCTTTTTTCAATAATTCATAAGCATTTGGCCCCAGTTTGCCTGTAATGACTATATCAACATTTTCATCAATGATCCGGCCTGCCGCAGCAATCCCTGCTCCTCCGCCCTCTGATGCTCCATCATTATTTATGACAGTATATTCATCCTTTTCCGAATCATAAATATGAAAGTACACACACCTTCCAAACCTTCTGTCCAACATGCTTTCCTTTTTGTCTCCGGTTGCCGATACAACAATTTTCATCGTTCTTCCCTCTTTTCACAAATTTAAATATATTAGTTATGAGCATATGCTAATTAAATATTACCTTTATATTTACTTTATGTCAAACAGTAATGTTTTTTTGAATCATATTTAGGAATGGCGTTCTAAAAGATATATAGGATTACAACAAAAATAAGCCAAACAACTGGCTCATCTGTAAATAAAAATATTTGAATTTCATAAATATAATCCTTTGCTTAGATTTACAATAAAATCCTGTACATTCGTCACGATACCTCTTGCCGCAAGGCTTCCCCTGTCTGCCAGCTTATTTACGGCAAATTCGGAAATATCAACGCAATAGAAATAGACCTGCCTCACGCTGCCATCCTTAACTACCCGGTAAGACGGCGTCATATTACCGGTGGCGATGGTATGGAGCATGGTTGCCATACATATCACCGTAGTCGCTTCTCTGATTTCGTTTCTCATAGCATTCTGGGCTTCATACACATCTGCGAGAACCGGAGGCAAGGGGCCGTCATCACGAATAGAACCGGCCAGAACATAGGGTATTCCATGTTTTTCGCAGTTATATATGATACCGTTATCTATTTTTTCTTCTCTGATAAAATCTTTAATTGTGCCATGATACTTCACACGATTAATGGCATCCAAATGGTTATAGTGTCCGTTGGGCTGGCTTTCCTGGGTATAAATATTTTGTCCCAAGGCTGTTTTTAAATAAGCTGCTTCCAAATCATGAGTAGCAAGTGCATTTCCGGCCAGTAAGGCATCTACATATCCATTGGCAATTAATTTGGAAAAGGCATCTCTGGCATCAAAATCAAATGCAAAGGCAGGTCCCATGACCCATACTACTTTTCCATGTTCCTTTTCATATTTCAGTAATTCATAAAGCTCATCGTAGTCTCTGGAAAAAGCCGTTTCTCTTGAACGGCTTTGGCGAAAGGCAAAGACATCCTGCCCTGCCCTTCTTTCATGAAATCCTTCGGGATATACGTAGATACCCTCTTCACAATTCTCCGTTCTTCCTATGACAACCAAATCTCCCTTTTTCAGCAGACGGAATTCCTTTACCTGAATTTCTCCCCTTTCCAAAACCGGGACACAATCCATTCTGCTTTCCTTTGCCAATAACCATATACCGTCGATTTTAAAATATTCCGGAAATATACTCATGGCATGATAGTCCTCCGGTGCAACGGCATCCTTAGGAGCTTCTTTTACAACTGCCTCAGGTGCTTTTACAAAAATCTCCTGTGTAAAATCCGGCGGTGTAAATTTGCGTAATGTAAACTTCATAAATCTCTCTCCTTTTCTTATCTATCATTTTTTCTAAGAACAACATGTATTCTTCCATTCATACAATAGCTTTTTTGCAAAGCGCAGACACCTTTGGTATCAAAAAAGTGTTTTCGCCCATACCTTCTAAGACCTACGGCATAAACGCAAACACTTTTTTTCTTCATCCGGTGACGAAGTAATGTTTCATTTTAAATTTGAATTATTATAACATGGAAAATATTCCATGACAACTGCTTTGATGTAAACTTGTTGTCTTCCATAGCTTAACCATTTGCAGATTCATTTGCCTGGCAGAGGTAAATGGACGGTTTTCATATCTGATAATAGCTTCACAGCCAAAATGCGGATCCGCAATAAAAAATTCCCCTCTCATTTCGACCACCTGCTATCCCTTAGTTTCACTGCTTTTTATCCGCCTCCTGTTACGGAACACAGCTCTTCTGTTAAAAAATCATATGAATTATCATTACCTGCGGGATTTCAAT
The DNA here is from genome assembly GCA_946409475.1 of uncultured Lachnospiraceae bacterium. Taxonomy (GTDB): domain Bacteria; phylum Bacillota; class Clostridia; order Lachnospirales; family Lachnospiraceae; genus CAMJWQ01. The sequence continues at coordinate 209 of CAMJWQ010000383.1, read as the reverse complement.
TCATTCCGCATAAATCAATCCTGAAATAACCATTGACAAAGTTTAAATTATTTTATAAGATGGACGGAGTTAGTTTTATCTAACTCATGTATCATTAAGCTAATCAGCAGAAAGAGAGGAATTATTATGAAATTTAAAAAATTCAGTGCTTTTATAAAATGCGCCTTATCCATTGCACTTACTCTGGCAATAACAGGTTGTGCAAACGC
>CAMJWQ010000382.1 GCA_946409475.1 uncultured Lachnospiraceae bacterium | reverse complement strand
ACTTATACGATTATTAAAAAATTAAGGGAAAAAGGATTCATAAAAAGTGAAAATGCGGTAGTATCCGTATTGATTCCCAAAGAGAGGGTACAAAAAGCGGAATCGGATTATTTTGTAGAGAGAACCTTCGGAGGCTCCCTGCCCCAATTTGTGGCAGCCTTTCTCGGAGGAAGAACCATAAGCACGAAAGAAGCGGAAGAAATAAAGAGAATGATTGATGCACATAAGGAGGGGTGATCGTGGATGTTATAAACGACCTTTTTTTAGAAATAGTAAATATGGCATGGGATGCTACCTTTGTAATTTTGGCAGTACTATTTGCCAGATTGCTGTTAAGCAGGGTATCGAAGACATTTTCTTATGCTCTTTGGATAGTTGTGGCGCTCAGGCTCATATTTCCGGTAATGATAAGCTCCCAGTTCAGCATATTCCAGGTATGGGAAGATTGGCAGCAAAACAGTCGGTTAAATTCTGAAATAACGGATGTTTCTCAGAGCGATGCCGTTTTCCATTCGGAAGAGACAGAAACAAAGCCATCACAGGAATTGCATAAAGAGGTGCAAAAGGAATCGGAGAGAAGGAATATAAATGAATCTTTCACTTCAATTTTAAGGGCACTTACTTCTTTGCATAAGGGTATCTCCCTGCCGCAATGGCTTAGTAAAATCTGGTTTTCGGGATTTTTGCTTTTATTTCTATACGGCTCATGGTCTTATGTATATATAAAACGAAGGCTTATTTATGCTGTCCGATACCGGGGAAATATTTATGAATGTGACAGAATTAATTCACCCTTCGTGCTTGGAATCTTTAAACCCTCTATTTATATACCTTTCCGGCTGGAGGAAAGGGAAAAAGTGTATATATTAATGCATGAAAACTTTCATATCAAAAGGAGGGATTATCTTAGCGGAGGAAGGCAAAAAGGAATACAGCCGTACATTATTAGCCTTTGCAGCAAACCGACGGGGAATTATTAATGGTACTCCGGCCTTCGGAGAAAAGAATACGAAACAAAGGGTGAAGCATATTCTTACATTTAAGAAGCCTGCCTTATGGTTGGTGCTGGCGGCATCGGCAGGGGTAATTCTGGTAGCCATATTCTGCCTGACGGATACACCCTCTCAAAATAATGAGGAACTTTTATATGCCGGCGAAAATCCCTATATTGGAGATGCGGCAGACAGTGAGATAAATGTGGCGGAAGTAAAAAATGCGGGGAGCAGCAGACTGCTGTCTTTAGAGGGTGCTTTCATTTTATAGGCAGATGACGCTTCCCTTATTTTAAATCTGGAAAATGAAGCCGACCTTGGAATAATATGATTAAAAATCAGGATGGTAATATAGTAGTTAAAATAAAAGTATAAAGAGGTAATCCTATGCCGGTAAATTCATTTGAAAATTATCCTATGTCCTGGAAGCCTGTCTTAGGTAAAAACAGCAGACATCTCTATAAGGAGCTGGCGAAACAATTAGAGGAGGATATTATTAACGGTGTACTTCTGCCGGGAACAAAGCTGCCGCCTCAACGGGAACTGGCTGACTTTTTGGATATCAATGCCAGTACCGTGACCAAGGCCTTTAAGGTATGTACGTTAAAGGGCCTGCTTTCTTCTTCCGTAGGACGAGGAACCTATATATCTTATGACGCCGTATCCAATACCTATTTGCTGAAGGAAGGAAATGATGATAAATTAATTGAAATGGGAGCTACCCTGCCGGATAGCACCGTTAATAAGGATATTCTGGAGTTGCTACAAAAAATGATTACGGAGCCGGATGCTTCCAGGTGGCTCAGCTATAACAGTCCCGGAGGTTCGGATTGGCAGAAGGAGGCGGCAAAAAGATATTTACACCGGTGTGGCCTTGAATCGGATGTTTCCCGCATTCTGCTGACAAACGGCGGACAGAATGCATTGACGGCAATTCTGGCAGGATTATTTAAGTACGGTGACAGAATCGGTGTTGATACCCATGTATATCCGGGCATTAAAACCGCTGCTTCCATGCTGGGTATTAATCTGATTCCCATTCATCAAAAAAACAGGGAAATGGATGGCGGTATTTTGTTACAGGCTATCCAAAAGGACAAATTAAAGGGTATTTATGCAATACCTGCTTACCAGAATCCTACGGCTCATACGATGTCATTAGAGACAAGAAAAGCAATTGCAGATGCGGTTAAGAAGAAGGAAATCATTATCATTGAGGACGGAACCTATCAATTGCTGGGGAAGCCAATCCCTCCCATTGGCTTTTTTGCTCCTGAAAATACGATTTATATTGCGGGTCTGTCAAAGGCCGTTGCACCCGGACTTCGTATGGCTTATGTAGCCTGTCCGGAGGTTTATAAAAACAGGATAGCAGCTGCCGTATATAACCTGAATGTTTCGGTTTCTCCCATCATGGCAGAGCTGGCAGCCAGAATCTCAGCCTCAGATTTATTGGATAGCATAATGAATAAGCATAAAAAGGAGACAATAGCAAGGAATGAGCTGACAGTCCGGTACCTGGGAAAATGGGGGTGCATGGGGGATGAGACATGTATATTCCGGTGGCTGAGACTGCCTGGGCATATTAGCGGAACCTTCTTTGAGGAAAGGGCAAAATCGGCCGGAGTACAGGTATATGCGGCAGAACGTTTTGTGGTAGGGAATGCGGTACCTGATCATGCCGTACGTATATCTGTCTGTGCACCGGAATCAAGGGAAGAACTGGAGAAAGGCCTGATAATTTTAAAAAAACTGTTAAAAGAGATGGAATAATTGTATGCCATACAATTTTAAAATTGTATGGCATCTTTTTTTCCTATATAATCGGATGTAAATATAATTTACTGCTTATGAGACCAGTAAAAGTTAAATGTATACACATAAGATAAGATTCACATATTTATGAGGAGGAAATATTATGAAAGTAAGATTTTCAGAAAGAGTTATGAAAAAGGATTATCAGGGAGAATGTGTAAAAATGATGCTGCATGCAGCGGATTCGCCTGATGTGATATCCTTTGCGGGCGGTCTGCCTAATCCGATTTCTTTTCCCATCAGGGAAATGAAGGAAGCAGCTGAAAAGGTGTTAAGCCATGCCGGGGTGACAGCCTTACAGTATAGTAATTCCATAGGCTTTTTACCCCTTAGAAAATTTATAGCGAAACGATATGCTGAAAAAGGGGTCATGGTTTCGGAAGATGACATCCTTATTACGAACGGATCCCAGCAGGCATTGGATATCCTGGCTTCCGTATTTTTAAATGAAGGAGACTCTATTATAGTGGAAAATCCCACATATCTGGCAGCATTACAGACCTTTCATTTATATTCCCCTGTTATTCATAGCGTGGATTTACGGGAGGATGGAGTGGATGCCAAGCAATTGGAAACCATTATAAATAAAGAAAATGCAA
>CAMJWQ010000381.1 GCA_946409475.1 uncultured Lachnospiraceae bacterium | reverse complement strand
TTGGCAGTTAAGGAGGAGCCGCTTTCCTTTCTCCGTATTGACAGGGCGGAAACCCAATTTGATGAAGAAATAGGCATGTACGATTCCCGTGTCTACGAAAAGGCCCATGATTTATTATGGCAGATGCTTAAGGAAAATTATTTTGAGGAAGAGAAGAATCCCTGTTATTATATTTATGAATTGACTATGAATGACAGAGCCCAAACGGGTATTGTGGCGTGTGCATCTGTTGATGATTACATAAACGGTGCTATTAAAAAGCATGAAAATACCAGAAAGGATAAGGAAGAAGACCGCATCCGCCATGTGGAAGTCTGCCAGGCGCAGACAGGACCTATTTTTTTGGCTTACCGCGCAAAGGAAGAAATCAGTAATTTGGTTAATACGGTTAAAAAGGACGGCACCTTATATGATTTTACAGCCGGGGACGGTATCAGACACCGTGTATGGATTGTTTCAGAAGTGGATAGAATCAAAGAAATAGAGAAGCATTTTTCATTAATCGAAAATATCTATATTGCCGACGGTCATCACAGGGCGGCTTCGGCCGTTAAGGTGGCTTTAAGAAGAAGGAAAAGAGATCCTCACTATAACGGGGAGGAAGAGTATAACTATTTTCTTTCCGTATTGTTTCCCGATGATCAGTTAATGGTTTTGGATTATAATCGGGTCGTCAAAGACTTAAACGGAATGACCCGGGAAGAGTTTATAGGGAAGCTGGGAGAAAAGTTTCAGGTGGAAGCGGCAGGAAACGAAGCATACAAGCCGGGCAGGAAGGGTACCTTTGGCATGTATATGGGCGATAAATGGTACCGGCTAACGATGAAACCCGAATGGTGCGTGAATCATCCTGTGGATGGATTAGATGTTTCTTTACTGCAGCGTCATGTATTGGCTCCCCTGTTAGGGATTCAGGATCCTAAAACGGATCAGAGAATTGACTTTGTAGGAGGGATACGGGGACTGAAGGAATTGGAGAGAAGAGTGAAGGAGGATTGTGCCGTTGCTTTTGCTCTCTATCCCACCTCCATACAAGAGCTGTTTTCCGTATCGGATGCCGGTTTGTTAATGCCCCCTAAATCAACCTGGTTTGAACCGAAGCTTAGAAGCGGTCTGTTTATACATAGTATTAAATAAGATGTGGAAATGAAGGGAAAGTACAGACAGTTATAAGGGAGAAGTAAATGGACAGCAAATTATATAAAATAATGAATTGGCCAAGAATTGAGGCCATCGTCTATTCGGAAGAAGATCATCCACATGAAATTCTGGGTGTGCATTTGGTGGATGAGGGAATCGTATTTCAGACGTTTCAGCCATTTGTAAAAGCGGTGTCATTATTTTTACCGGATAAAAATAAATCATATGAAATGGAGCGAATCGATGAGCAGGGCTTTTATGCTGTTTTGATGAAAGGGCATAAAATACCAAAGTATTGTTACCATATTCAAGCAGATGACACGGATAATGAGCCGGTTTCCATTATTGATCCCTATCAGTTTGAGCCGCAAATAACGGAAGCGGATGCAAAAAGGTTTGCGGCCGGTATCCATTATGAGATATACGAATGCTTAGGGGCCCATCCGAAAATTGTGAATGGCACAGCCGGCGTATATTTTGCCCTCTGGGCTCCCAATGCCGTAAGAGTCAGTGTTGTGGGTGACTTTAACCATTGGGACGGCAGAATCCATCAAATGCGGAGATTATGGGATTCAGGTATATTTGAAATATTTATACCGGAAATAAAAACAGAGGAATATTATAAATTTGAGTTAAAGCTCAAGGGAGGGATTATTGTATTAAAAGCAGATCCCTACGCCAACAAAGCACAATTAAGGCCTGATACGGCTTCCGTTATAACGGACATCAATCATTTTACATGGAAAGATGAAGAATGGCTAAAGAACAGGGAAAGCGGAAATTTTAAAGAAGAACCGATGTTTATTTATGAATTGCATCTGGGCTCTTTTCAAAAACCGGATAAGGAAGAAAGGGACTTTTATAATTATAGGGAGCTGGCCGTATCCATAGCCGATTATGTAAAGCAGATGGGGTATACCCATATTGAGCTTATACCGGTCATGGAGCATCCATATGATGCCTCCTGGGGATATCAGGTTACGGGGTACTATGCACCCACTGCGAGATATGGTACTCCTGAAGATTTTATGTATTTTATCGATTATATGCATAATGAAAACATCGGTGTTATATTAGACTGGGTTCCTGCGCATTTTCCCAGAGATACCTTTGGTTTATCTGATTTTGACGGTACCTGCCTATATGAGCATAAGGACCCAAGACAAGGCTGTCATCCTCACTGGGGCACCTTGATTTATAATTACGGAAGGCCCCAGGTGTCAAACTTTTTAATTGCCAATGCTCTTTTTTGGGTTGAAAAATATCATGCTGACGGTATTCGCATGGACGCCGTTGCCTCCATGTTATATTTGGATTATGGGAAAAATCATGGTGAATGGGTGGCAAACATTTACGGCGGTAATGAGAATTTAGAAGCGGTAGAATTTTTAAAGCATTTGAATTCCATAATGAAAAAAAGAAATAAAGGAGTACTTATGATTGCTGAAGAATCCACAGCCTGGCCCTTTATAACCGAAGCGGTGGAAAAGGGCGGACTGGGCTTTGACCTTAAGTGGAATATGGGATGGATGAATGACTTTTTAGATTATATGCGTTATGATCCTTACTTCCGCAGTCATCATTACGGAGAGCTGACCTTCAGCATGATATATGCCTATAGTGAACATTACCTGCTTAATTTTTCACATGATGAGGTGGTACATGGCAAAGCATCTTTAATCGGCAAAATGCCCGGGAACAGAAAGGATAAATTTGCAAATTTAAGACTGGCATTTGGTTATATGATGACACATCCGGGGAAAAAGCTTCTGTTTATGGGGCAGGATCTTGCACAATTTTCTGAGTGGTCGGAAGACAGGAGTATAGAATGGGATTTACTTCAATACGAGGACCATATGTATTTACACAATTATATGAAAGCCTTACTGAAATTTTATAAGGAACAAAAAGCACTTTTCAGACTGGATTATTATGCGGAAGGCTTCGAATGGATCAATCATATATCGGCAGATGAAAATATCATAGTATTTATAAGAAAGTCGGAAAATCCTGTTGACACCTTAGTGATATTATGTAATTTTACACCTGTTAAATATGAAAGATATAAAGTGGGGTTACCCTATTGCGGTAAATATAAAGAGGTCTTTAACAGCGATCATGACAGATTCGGAGGAACAGGCATGATAAATGCCAGGATAAAAACCTCCAAAAGGGATGAATGTGACGGACGGGAGGATTCTATGTACATGAAGGTGCCCCCCCTTGGGATCGTGATTTTTAAAATCAGAGAAATTTTTGATAGTGGCCACGACGACATAAA
>CAMJWQ010000380.1 GCA_946409475.1 uncultured Lachnospiraceae bacterium | reverse complement strand
TTTTAAAGGGTTCTTCCGCATATACCGCATGAGGAATTCCTGCGGGCATAACGATTGTTTCCCCCGTTGTTAAAATGTGTTTATGGTCTCCTATAGTAATACTTGCCGCACCGTCCAATGCTAAAACCATAGCATCACCGTCGGATTCATGGGTACTGATTTCCTCGCCCTTATCAAAGGAAAAGAGGGTCAGACTGCAGGCTTTGTTCTGTACCAGGGTTTTACTTACGATTTGTCCCGACAAGTAATCAACCTGCGTGGCCAGGGGCAGTACGGTATCAATCTTAATATTCTTAATAATTTGTTTAGACATATATTACCTCCTGCGTTATAACTTATCAGAAGTGTACTTTACTTCTGATGGTATATTTTATGCGTAAGCTTATTAATTTCTACTTATTTAAACAAAATATTCATCTTTGCGGATATAAAACCGCTATTGCCGGCTTTTTCTTACAATTTTTTAATGCTTCAATGGCGGCATTGGCAAGACCTCCGCAGCAGGGTACTTCCATCCGGACTACGGTAACGCTTTTAATATCATTATCAGTCAGAATAGCGGTTAATTTTTCCGCATAACTCCCCTCATCAAGCTTAGGACAGCCGATAACGGCGATATGGTTCTTGATGAATTTTTCATGAAAATTACCGTAAGCATAGGCAGTACAATCCGCAGCAATCAATAAGTCGGACTGATGAAAATAAGGAGCTTTCACGGGAACCAGCTTGAGCTGTACCGGCCATTGAAGCAGCCGGCTGGCAATATCCCCCATGGTATTTCCCCCCATTTTATGAGATCTGTCAATGGTTCGGGTATTACTTCCGGGACAACCGCCGAAACCGGAGCTGTCCCGGTTGTTTGTTTCTAAATGTACCTTTACTGCCTCTTCGTCAAATTCGGCGGCTTCCCTTTCTTCGAAGGTAATAGCCAGGGTCGGACAGGCAGGCAGACAATTGCCTAAGCCGTCACAATAATCATCCCGTATCAATTTTGCTTTTCCGTTTATTAAGGCTATGGCACCTTCCTTACAGGCCTCCGTACAAAGGCCGCATCCGTTACATTTCTTTTCATCAATTTTAATAATTCTTCTGATCATAATATCCTCCTTTTTTATGAAAATGAAAACATACTTTTTTTAATATCAATAACCATTATTCCAAAACGTCTGATTTTTGAAAACAGTTTATACCATGGACATTGACTTTGTACTGTTATATTACTATAATACCAATAAAAAGTATGTTGTTTTTACAACGAAAAGGAGAATAATTGGACAATATTTTAGCCGTTTTAAAAAAAACGGCGCTATTTCAGCAAATAAAAGAAAAAGATATATGTTCTTTATTAAAATGCCTGTCCGCTCAACAGAAATTATTTGCAAAAAATGAGATAATATTCGGTATAAATGAAAAGATAACGGCCATAGGCATTATTCTTTCCGGAAAAGTGCAGATAATGAAGGAAGATATTTTGGGAAACCGTACCATTTTGGCGGTGCTGGGAGAAAGGGATTTATTCGGTGAGGCTTTTTCTTTTGCCAAAGTAGAAAAAATACCTGTGAATGTCATTGCGCAGGAAAATTGCGAAATTCTTATGATAAATTACCGGAATATCATTTCTGCCTGTGCCTTAGCATGTCCCTTCCACAGGCAGCTGGTTGACAATATCCTGCTGATTCTGGCAAAAAAAAATGTATATTTAAATCAAAAAATTGAACATTTGGGAAAAAGGACAACAAGGGACAAGCTCATTTCCTTTTTATCCATGCAGGCTCAGGAGGCCCAGGCTCATACCTTTCAGATACCATATAACAGACAGGAGCTGGCAGATTATCTTTGCGTTGACCGGAGTGCCATGTCCCATGAGCTCAGCAAGCTGGGGAAAGAGGGAATGATAAGCTTTCATAAAAATCAATTTACACTTTATGATCCGATAGAATACGATCCTTAAATGTAAAATCATACGATTAAAAATGTTTTTTGTTTTCTAAATATAAGATAGTATGATACAATGAGAAAAACTTTATGGATGAAATTAGTGTTTTTTGGATCAGATAAATGCATGAAGTGATAAACGGAACGGTTAACGGGAGGCGGAAATGAGCTTAGCAGATCAGATATTTATTAATATGTGTAAGGATATTTTAGAAAACGGAGTCAGTACGGAGGGTGAAAAGGTAAGACCTAAATGGGAAGATGGTTCCTTTGCCTATACCATAAAGAAATTCGGAGTGGTGAGCCGGTATGATTTATCTAAGGAATTTCCCATTATTACCCTCAGAAAAACGGCATTAAAAAGTGCTGTTGATGAAATGCTGTGGATTTGGCAGAAAAAATCCAATAACATTCATGATTTAAAAAGCCATATATGGGACAGCTGGGCAGATGAAAACGGATCCATCGGTAAAGCCTACGGTTATCAGCTGTCTGTGAAGCATCAATATAAAGAAGGCCTTATGGACCAGGTGGACAGGGTGATTTATGATTTAAAGCATAATCCTTACAGCAGGCGCATTATGACCAATATTTATGTCCACGAGGATTTGCATGAAATGAACCTTTATCCCTGTGCATACAGTATGACTTTTAATACCACAAAGGAGAAGGGCAGTGAAAAGCTCACTTTAAATGCCATACTAAATCAGCGTTCCCAGGATGTATTGGCGGCCAATAACTGGAATGTGTGCCAGTATGCCGTTCTTATGCATATGCTCGCTCAGGTATGTGATATGAAGGTTGGGGAACTCGTTCATGTAATAGCCGATGCACATATCTATGACAGGCACATACCATTGGTAGAGGAGCTGATAAGCAGACCCGGTTATGAGGCTCCCGAATTCCGGCTTAATCCCGATGTGACGGATTTTTATCAGTTTACTGTTGATGATATTAAATTAACCAATTATGTAACGGGACCTCAAATTAAAAATATACCCATAGCTATTTGAGGCTGACCATTGCGTAAGCAAAGTAATTTGGATTTCGTATTATGAATAAGGACAGAAGAGAGGAAAATAGCATGAATGTTATTGCAGCCGTAGATCAAAATTGGGCCATTGGCTTACATAATCAATTGCTGGTAAGAATACCTCAGGACCAGAAATTCTTTCGTGATGAGACCATGGGCAAGGTAGTAGTAATGGGAAGAAGAACCTTAGAAAGCTTTCCCAACGGATTACCTCTTAGAGGCAGGACCAATATTGTTTTAACCGGTAATAGAGATTATAAGGTAAAGGACACGATTGTGGTACACTCCCTTGAGGAGCTGTTCGGAGAACTGCAAAAGTACGCCAGTGAGGATATTTATGTAATCGGAGGGGAAAGTATCTATAAGCTTTTGCTTCCCTTTTGCAATACGGCCCATATCACTAAAATCTTTCATTCCTATGAAGCCGATACCTATTTTCCCGATTTAGATAAAAGTGACGAGTGGAGAAT
>CAMJWQ010000379.1 GCA_946409475.1 uncultured Lachnospiraceae bacterium | reverse complement strand
CCACAGTAATCGGTAATTTGAGATAATCTGCAGATGTAATTTCTCCATTTACTCTTTTTTGTAAAAGCTCGTCTACCGTAGACACCTTGAAAAAATCAGTTATATATTCTGTCAATCTAGTCTCCTGATCAATGCCGGCCTGCGCATCAAATACTTTTTGTACTGCAGAAACGCCTATTGAAACCCCGCCTTGAAGATTGTCCGGAATATAATACCCGAAAACAATTTGATTTTTACCGCTGCGTACTGCACAGTTGACCCCTGATCCAGCGCATATAGTCGCACACATATCACTATCTGTTGCGGCACGCATGGCAATCAAACAATCATTCACAATGGAAACCCGGGGAACAGAAAATGTATCCTGCATTGCGGTCACAATCAGATCAGTCTCATAATTCCAATCAATTCCGCTCATTCCACCATATATGCCGTAAATATCAGAATAGTCTAATCCCGCCTGTTTTAAAGCTTCATCAAAAGCATTTTTTGCCGCCTGCATTGCTTTCTCCAGTCCATCAACAGAATGAACCGCACCAAAGCTTTTCCCGACTCCTAAAATATGACCATGTTCATCGCCTATAATCGCCGCTGTTTTACTGCCGCCCTGATCAATTCCCATAAAATACGTCATTAAAATCCCTCATACTGCTTCTCTATTTGTTGAATTGTGGTAAATACTCTTTACTTCCCTCCAATAGCTCAGGAACCAGCTTCTCAATAATGGAATATTCTCTTACCAACGGATGTGCCAGTAATGCCTGCTTCATCTTTGTTACATTTCCTTCAACGGCGGCTTCCACCGCAAGCATCTCATAATTTTTTACCGCACTGATAATTCCCCAGCAAGGTTCCGGTACATATGATTTGTGAATTGGTGCCATTCCTCTTTTGTTAACCAGACAATTCACCTCAACCACACCATCGTCCGGCAGGAAGCCAACAGCTCCTTTATTTGGTACATTTACAACCATTTCTGTATCAATATTGTTATAAACAGCATTCACAAAATTCATTGCAACTTCAGAATAGCCGCCGCCGCCACGTTTAAAGAGTGCTTCCGGAATATCTGCATTGTTTGGATCTGCATAGCCTGCAAATACAATCTTTTCAAGATCCTGAACATATTCTCCTCTTGTCTGTTTCTTATCTTTCAATTCTGCTGTTCTCTGATTCGTCTTATAGTAATACTGCAGATAAGGGCTTGTCAGGCATCCTAACAGTTTCTGAATATCGAGACCTACATCATCATTTGTTTCTGCAAGTGTATCAAACTCTGCCTCAGTGATTGGTCTGCCATCAATCGTGATGTTACTGATAAAATTCAGATGATTTAGACCAACATAATCATACTGTACTCGATTATAGTCAATTCCCATACTTGTCTTTGCCCACATTTTAGGAAAAATACCACCTGAACAGAAGCCGGCAATATTTGCATTTGTATACCTTGTTACCGCTTCTGTAACCAGACCGGCAGGATTTGTATAATTAATCAGCCAGCCATTGGGAGAAGCCTTTTCCATATGTTTTGCAACCTCTAACATAACGGGAATTGTTCTGAAGGCCTTCATCATACCGCCGGCGCCGGTTGTCTCCTGTCCGATTAATCCATAGTTCAGCGGAATTTTTTCATCCTTTACTCTCTGTATGTTACCGCCAACCCGGATTTGTGTATCTACAAAGGACGCACCATATAACGCATCCTCCAAATCCTTTGTGCTTCTTATCTTGATATTAAAATTTCTCTTCTCAGAATAACGTTTACAAAAGCCTTCCATAATCTCCAGTCTATGTGGGTCAATATCGTATAATACCAACTCATCAACCGGCAGTGATTCTCTCCTGACAATCATCTCAGCCAGCAGTTCCGGCGTGTATGAACTTCCGGCTCCCACAATAGTAAATTTCATTTTTTTGCTCCTCCTTATTTTTGTTTAACGTTACACATTTTGTTAAAAATGAATTATCAGCATATCGCTGATAACTTATTTTGTCCTATTGGGTTGTTACATTACTTACTATTTTTTCCCTCGTGGTATCTCTGATAACAAGATTTGGATAAAACATAATCTTTTCCTTTACTGCTTTCTTTTCATTGATATCATTAATTAATATTCGAATAGCTGTCTTTCCCATTTCATCCAGCGGCTGATGAATCGTCGTCAACGGAATATATTGAAAATCATTTTTTCGCGGATTATCATCATCATATCCCACAAGCATTACATCCTCCGGAATTGAAATACCACTTTCTATTAATGCCTTCATACCGCCAAAAGCCGTCTGGTCAGATCCAAAATAAAAAGCATCCGGCAATTTATTTTTTCCATTCTCAAGAAGAAACTTCTTTATAGTCTGATAGCCTTGTTCTTCTGTCCACCCGGATTCTAAAATCATTGTTTCGTCAGGTATTACACCATGGCTCTTCATAGCCTCTATATAACCATCAAGCCGCCTCCTTGCAGCTTGTCTGTCAGCATCTCCCGACACATGATATATACTTTTGCATCCGCATTTAAAAAGATAATCTACGGCTAATTTTGATCCATATTGATTATTCAATAAAATATTATTTGCATTCAACTCACCCACATCATACTCTATCAGGGCAACCGGAAATTTTGAAGTAACAATCTTTTCGATAAATTTTATATCATCTAAATTGCTCCCATAAATAACAATACCATCCACTCTCTCCTGCATGAAAAAATTTATATAACTGTTTTTCTTCTCTGCACTATTTCCTCCGCTGCAAAATAACACATCATATCCATGTTTATCAATTTCCGATTCTATACCTTTAATCAAATCAAAGAAATATGCATCGCAAAGAGTATCAATTACAACTCCAATAGCATTCGTTTTCTTCAAGACAAGAGATCTGGCAAGACCATTTGGTGTATATCCCAATTCTTCAATTACTTCCATTATTTTCTTACGCGATTGATCACTAACGCCATATTGTTTGTTAATCACTCGCGAAACCAAAGTCGCCGAACACCCGGCTTTCTTGGCAACATCAGTTATTGATACCATATTGTTTTCCTCTTTATGTTTAACGTTATACATATGATACATCTATTTATTTTGAAAGTCAACCTACTTTCTTTATATTTTTTTGCTTTTTGTATGCTATCTGTAGTTATTAAGAATAATATTATGCATTTTTACTATATTATTCTTTGTAAAACGTAACACTTTTTTTGTGTGTGAACATTCATAAGTCTGATACAGGTCTGGTTTTTCCATTCGCAAAGAGACTGAGTAGTTTCAGTTCCTCACCCGTTAATACTTTTGTAATATTCACTTAACTTTCCAGTAATTGCCATAGGCACCAGAATTACAAACAAGCATTAAGATGAAGAAAAACTGCTGGCAGACGTTGGATTGAATGTGGTCTGTCGGCAGTGCTTTCTCATAATATTTAATATTTTACTTCTATTCGCC
>CAMJWQ010000378.1 GCA_946409475.1 uncultured Lachnospiraceae bacterium | reverse complement strand
TGCCTTTTCCTACTATAAAAAATTGCATTTGGGGAAAATAAAATAAGTTATTAAAATAATAAGGAGTTAACTATGTTTGATACCATTATAATAGGTGCAGGTTTCGCGGGAGCCGTTGTGGCCAGAGAGCTTGCGGAAAAAGGAGAACAGAAGGTACTGCTATTGGAAAAGCGGAGTCATATAGGCGGAAACTGCTATGATTATTATGATGATAACGGGATATTAATACACAAATACGGTCCTCATATTTTTCATACCAACAGCGAGAGGGTCTTTACGTACTTAAGCCGTTTTACGTCATGGTACCCCTACAGTCATAAGGTAGTGGCGGAAGTATACGGTAAAAAAATACCGGTGCCTTTCAATTTCCATACCCTGCATATGATATATGATGAACCAAGAGCCTCTGCTATTGAAAAAAAATTAACAGCGCTCTTTGGCGAAAATAAAAAAGTACCTATTCTGGAGCTGAAGAATTATGAGGATGAGGATATCAGGGCCGTTGCTGATTATGTTTATGAAAATATATTTTTGAAATATACTATGAAACAATGGGGAATGAAACCGGAAGAAATTGACCCGTTGGTTACCGGAAGAGTGCCGGTATCCTTATCCTATGACGACCGTTATTTCCAGGATACCTATCAGGGAATGCCCTTAGACGGATATACGGTATTATTCGAAAAATTATTGGACCACAAAAACATTACCTGTAAATTAAATACGGATGCGAAAGCTGTTATTCAGATAGATGAAAAAGAAATATGGTATAAAAGCGGATTATTTGAAGGAAAGGTAATCTATACCGGACCTATAGATGAACTCTTTGATTATAAATTTGGCAGGCTTCCCTACCGTTCCCTTAATTTTGATTTTATTCATTTGCCTGTAACGGATTATCAGGGATATGGAACCGTAAATTATACTGTCAGTGAAGAATTTACGAGAATTACCGAATTTAAGCATATGACAGGCCAAAAAAAGGAAAACAGCACCACCATTGTTAAAGAATATCCCGTTGCTTATACCGGCAAAAATAATGAAATACCCTATTATGCTATTATTAATAAAGAAAATAATGAAAAATATAATCAGTATACGGAGTTCTTAAATGGAAATAAGCGCATACATTTGCTGGGGCGGCTGGCAGAATATAAATATTATAATATGGACACCATTGTTGAGAGAGCTTTATTATTAAGTGACAGTCTTTTAGAAGGAGGACATTTATAGATGAAAGTTTTATCAATTGCAGTACCCTGCTATAATTCGGAAGGCTATATGCGTAAGTGCATTGATTCCTTGATTGCAGGAGGAGAAGATGTGGAGGTTATCATCGTAAATGACGGCTCCTGTGATAAGACCGGTGAAATAGCCGATGAATACGCTGCAAGATACCCAGCCATAGTAAAAGCTGTCCACCAGGAAAACGGAGGGCATGGAGAGGCTGTTAATTCGGGTCTTAGAAATGCTACGGGCTTATATTATAAAGTAGTTGACAGTGACGACTGGCTGGATACGGAAGTATTAAAAAAAATAATCGGCATCTTATCCGATATTATCGGGGGCAATCAGACTTTAGATATGTTTATCAGTGATTTTGTTTATGATAAAGAGGATGCTGCCAGAAAGAAAATAATGAGTTATCGGATGCCGCTGCCTCAAAATCAGATTTTTACATGGAACGAGGTAAGACATTTTAGGAAAGGGCAGTATATTCTGATGCATTCCGTTATCTACCGGACAAAATTATTAAGAGAATGTGGATTACAGCTGCCGAAGCATACTTTTTATGTGGATAATATATTTGTATTTCAGCCCTTGCCTTATGTGAAAACCATGTATTATTTAAATGAGGTTTTTTATCATTATTTTATCGGAAGAGAGGACCAATCCGTTAATGAGGCTGTTATGATCAAAAGAATAGACCAGCAGTTAAGGGTGAACAAATTACTCATTGATTATATGGACCTGAAAAAGATACCCAATAAAAAAATACTGAATTATATGCTGAATTATTTGGATATTATCATGACGGTTTCTTCCATTATGCTGATCCGTTCCGGAGCGGAAGAAAATTTGAAAAAGAAAAAGGAATTATGGGAATATTTAAAGGCCCATGATAAGAAGATTTATTATAAACTGCGCCTGGGATTATTAGGGAGCTCCATGAACCTGCCTGGAAAAAGCGGAAGAACCATATCGGTAGCAGAGTACAAAATAGCCAGAAAAATATTTGGGTTTAACTGAAAATATTCCTGAAGCATAAATTGAGTCAGAGGAAAGGATGTTTTTTAACTGATATCAGAAGTGCTAAAGAATGTTAGAAAGAGTTAGAGAATAGGTGTGCTGCTATTCTCTAACTCTTTCTAACGGGCTTTATCCGGAGCAAAAAAATATGTCCATTCGCTTTGTACTACACCTGCTTATACTGCTCTTCCTTTCTGGAGCTGGTTAGGACAGAATAATCGACCTTATATACAATTGGATAAACGGCAATTACCATAATGACAGCCGTAATCACATCGAACATAGAGTGTTGTTTGATAAAGATGGTTGACAGACATATAGACAGCATTAAAATAAAGGAACCGGGCACAGCCCATTTTGACTGTTTCAACCTGCTGTTTTTTTGTATGGCAATGTGGCAGCATATGGAATTATAAACGTGGATGCTTGGAAAAATATTGGTGCTTGTATCTGTCTTGTATATAAATTTAACCATATCTACAAATATATTATCTCGTGTAAAAGAAACAGGTCTTAAGTGATGACCGTTCGGATATACGGTGGAAACAATTAAAAAAACAGTCATTCCAATAAATAGAAATGCGCAAATCTTATAATACTCACTTTTATTCGTTAATAAAAAATAAAGTATTGTAATTGCAATATACAAAAACCATAATAAATAAGGAATGATAAAATATTCAATAAAAGGAATTTTATCATCGATTTCCATGTGGATAATATGATAATGATTTGTGACTTTTTTTTCTACATATATAAACCAGGGTAAATAGATAAATAAATAAAGTAAAACCCATGCATGCTTATATTTGTGAAAAAGTGTTTTCCACATTAAAACTGCCTTCTTTCTAAAAATACTTTTTCAGCTTATTATTGTAAGTCGTAGCTATCATAGCATAACTGACAGAACAGTACAATATTCTTCTGTATTTATTAAGAAAATAGTAAAGGAAAGTTAATAGAAAATTTTAATCTTATGTCATTAAAGTGACAGCGCGCCGGCGCCGGAGTATGACCTGTCAGACCCTTCCCTGCGGCAGAAAACGTTCAAAAATAATGGCATCAAATTTCTTTTTGTTTTTGACATAGTCAAGCTTGGAGTCTACTGTCCAGGCAACAGTCATGGCCCGGAACAGGTATTTTGCCAATATAAAACTTAAATTTCCCGTATCCTTATATTGATAAGCAATAAAATCCGGTCTGG
>CAMJWQ010000377.1 GCA_946409475.1 uncultured Lachnospiraceae bacterium | reverse complement strand
CCATAGCCCAAATTATTGAAAAGGAAGAGCTGGAGGATGATATGGAATTGGCGGCCGTTATTTCCGCTGCCATAGCCGCCTATACAGGTTCTTCAACGGAAGGATTCCGGGTACGCTCAATTAGAAGGGCCAATACAAGTAAATGGAAAAAGTCTTGATTTTAATGATTGAATGGAGGAATATAAAATGAAAAATTATACCATTACCGTAAATGGAAATGCATATGAAGTAACCGTAGAGGAAGGAGTGTCTACAGGAGCATCTGCGGCAGCACCTGTGAAAGCGGTACCCAAAGCAGCACCTAAGGCAGCCGCTCCCGTGAAAGCATCCGGTGCGGGGGCAATTAAAATTGAAGCCGGAGCAGCCGGAAAGGTTTTCAAATTAGAAGCAAAAGTAGGACAGTCTGTTAAAAAAGGTGATCCTGTTGTAATAGTGGAAGCCATGAAGATGGAAATTCCTGTTGTTGCCCCAGAGGATGGTACTGTTGCCAGTATTGATGTAGCAGTTGGAGATTCTGTTGAAGCTGGTGCTTTATTAGCTACATTAAACTAGGGAATCAAAAATACTAAATTCCCAAACATTATTAAATGGGAGGTCATATAAAAATGTCTTATATAGCAGAAACATTAGGGAACCTGCTGGAACAAACAGCCTTCTTCGGGTTAACCTGGGGAAATTACTTAATGATGGTTGTGGCATGTGTTTTCCTATACTTGGCAATTAAAAAAGAATATGAACCGCTTTTACTGGTACCGATTGCTTTTGGTATGCTGCTGGTTAATATTTATCCACCGATTATGGAGGAAGGCGGATTATTACATTATTTCTTTTTATTGGATGAATGGGCAATTTTGCCACCCCTTATTTTCATGGGTGTCGGTGCAATGACTGATTTCGGCCCTCTAATTGCAAATCCCAGAAGCTTTTTAATGGGGGCTGCCGCACAGTTTGGTATATTTGCCGCTTATTTTGGTGCCATAGCTCTTGGGTTTAGTGACAAGGCGGCCGCAGCCGTATCCATTATCGGCGGAGCCGACGGACCCACATCTATTTTCCTGGCAGGAAAGCTGGGACAGACAGCTCTTTTAGGACCCATTGCGGTAGCGGCTTATTCCTATATGTCATTGGTTCCGATTATTCAGCCGCCTATCATGAAGGCTTTAACTACGGAAAAAGAAAGAAAGATAAAAATGGCGCAGTTAAGGCCGGTATCAAAATTAGAAAAGATTTTATTCCCGATTATCGTTACTATTGTAGTATGTATTATTCTTCCTTCTACGGCACCACTGGTGGGAATGTTAATGCTTGGCAATCTGTTCAGGGAATCCGGCGTGGTAAGACAGCTGACGGAAACGGCTTCCAATGCTCTTATGTATATCGTTGTTATACTCCTTGGTACATCCGTTGGTGCAACAACCAGTGCGGAAGCATTCTTAAATGCAAGTACATTAAAAATTGTTGTATTGGGATTACTGGCATTTTGTTTCGGTACGGCGGCAGGTGTGCTCTTTGGCAAGCTTATGTGCAAGCTGACCGGCGGTAAGGTAAATCCTTTAATAGGATCAGCGGGTGTATCGGCGGTTCCGATGGCTGCCAGAGTATCCCAAAAGGTTGGGGCGGAAGCGGATCCGACCAATTTCCTGTTAATGCATGCTATGGGTCCCAATGTGGCGGGAGTTATCGGAACTGCCGTAGCGGCAGGTACCTTTATGGCAATCTTTGGTGTTAAATAAAATAGGAGGTAATGTAATGTCAGAACAAGAAAAAAAACCGATTAAAATAATGGAAACCGTTTTGCGTGATGCACACCAGTCCCTAATTGCTACCAGAATGACAACGGAGCAGATGCTTCCCATTGTGGATAAAATGGACAAGGTAGGGTATCATGCCGTAGAATGCTGGGGCGGTGCTACCTTTGATGCATCCTTGCGGTTCTTAAAGGAAGATCCCTGGGAAAGATTAAGGAAATTCAGAGACGGATTTAAAAATACGAAATTACAGATGCTATTCAGAGGACAAAACATCTTGGGATATCGTCCTTATGCGGATGATGTGGTAGAATATTTTGTCCAGAAATCAGTTGCCAACGGCATTGATATCATCAGAATATTTGACTGTTTTAATGATTTGCGTAATTTACAGACAGCCGTTAGGGCGGCTAATAAGGAAAAAGCACATGCACAGGTTGCTTTGTCTTATACCTTAGGCGATGCCTACACCTTGGAATATTGGACGGAAATGGCTAAAAAAGTAGAAGATATGGGAGCGAATTCTATCTGTATTAAAGATATGGCCGGTCTTTTGGTTCCTTACCAGGCTACCACCTTAATTAAAGCCATGAAGGAAGTGACCTCCTTACCCATTCAATTGCACACCCATTATACTTCCGGTGTAGCTTCCATGACCTATTTAAAAGCGGTGGAAGCAGGCGTGGATATCATTGATACGGCTATGTCACCCTTTGCTCTCGGTACCAGCCAGCCGGCTACGGAAGTTATGGTGGAAACCTTTAAAGGAACGGAGTATGATACGGGCTTTGACCAAAACCTATTGGCGGAAATTGCAGATTATTTCAGACCGATAAGAGACAAAGCTTTGGAAACCGGATTATTAAATCCGAAGGTAATGGGTGTTAATATCAAAACCTTATTATATCAGGTTCCCGGTGGTATGTTATCCAACATGTTATCCCAATTAAAAGAACAAAATGCGGAAGACAGATATTATGATGTATTAAAAGAAATTCCGGAGGTTCGTAAAGATTTGGGAGAGCCGCCTTTAGTTACACCATCCTCTCAGATAGTAGGTACTCAGGCAGTATTTAACGTACTGATGGGAGAGCGTTATAAAATGGCTACAAAGGAAACAAAAGCAGTGCTCAGCGGAGAATATGGTGCTACGGTCAAGCCTTTCAATAAGGAAGTGCAGAAAAAGGTTATTGGGGATAAAGAACCGATTACCTGCCGTCCTGCGGACCTGATAGAACCTGAATTAGATAAACTGGAAGCGGAAATGGCACAGTGGAAGGAACAGGATGAGGATGTATTGACCTATGCCTTATTCCCTCAGGTGGCAACCGACTTCTTTAAGTACCGTCAGGCACAAAAGAAAAAAGTAGATATGACAGTAGCAGATACAAAAAACGGAGCTTATCCTGTATAAAAGGCAGGTTATCAGGTGTACAAAAAGCACTTCTGGCAATACCCGAAAGCTTCGCTTTCCCGTTAACTGATAGTATGTAATAAATTTGCTATAAAGAGAAAGCTATCAAATCTTACTATGGTTTGATAGCTTTTTAACTCACAAAGGCTATGTAAATTACTATGAATAGAGGTATTACTAACCGAATAGTAACGCTAAATAGGAGTATGGATATGGGCGATAGTGTGATTGATAAAATAAAAATACGATATTCCAAAATGAGTAAGGGGCATAAGGCCATTGCGGATTTTAT
>CAMJWQ010000376.1 GCA_946409475.1 uncultured Lachnospiraceae bacterium | reverse complement strand
GTTCGGAGGAAGAGCATGAGAAGCTTAAAGACAAAAATTATTATTTTGATTTCCACATTTGTAATTCTTTCAATTATTATGGCAATAGCGATCACTACAATGGAAAGTATTAAAAATTCCAACAGCATGGTACAAACCTTATATCAGGATGAGCTGGAGGGTGCAACGAATATGTTTGCAGAGTATATAAAAGACGACCTTATTTCTTTTCAAATAAATGAAAATAATGAATGGATCAATGAGGAAGGAAAAGCGATAGAACAGGATTTCTCAAAAATTGACAATTTTGTAAATAACATGAATTTACAGGCAACGGTTTTTGTTAAATCCAAGGAACAGTTTGTAAGAATCATGACCTCAATCCTGGATGAAAAGGGAGAGAGGGCAACAGGTACTTTATTAGATTCCTCCGGAGAGGCTTACCGGGCTTTAAGCTCCGGCAAAAGCTATATCGGTGAGGCTGATATTCTGGGAAAAGCCTATATTACAAAGTATAGTCCTATTGAAGACGGTAACGGGAATATAGTAGGATGTTACTTTGTGGGCAAACCCATTGATGAAATTAATCAGTTAGAGCAGGAGGGAATTATAAATATACTAAAAATAGCAAGTATCCTTTTGTTACTGTTTATTATCTTATCCCTGGCTGTCAGCTATTTGATAGGAAGCACGATTGCCAACCCCATATTATGGATAACGGAAAAACTAAAGAAACAGGCTCAGCTGGATTTTACGGATGATAATAATACAAAATTTATCAGAATACTGAAAAGAAAAGATGAAATTGGTATTATGGGCAATGCCATTAACGGAATGGAAGAAAATATAAGGAGTTTTATCAAAAAAACGCAAAATGCATCGGAGCAGGTTGCCGCCTCATCGGAGGAACTGACAGCTACTGTCCAGCAGGTCGTGTCCAATGCTAATGAAGTGACGGCAGCCCTTGAGGAAATAGCAAAGGGAGCGCAGAATCAGGCCAATGATACGGAAAAATCAGCCGGTAAAGTGGAATTTATGGGAAATCTCCTGGAGCAGGAGGGTAAATTCATTACGAGGTTAAATGACGCTGCCATAGAGATAAACAGACAGAAGGAAGAAGGTTTTGCTATCGTTGATGAATTAATTATAAAAACAAATAAGAATAATGAAGCCTCACAAAATATTTACCATGTCATACGGAACACTAACGAAAGCTCTGAGAAAATTGCAAATGCAAGCAGCATGATACAAAGCATATCAACGCAGACGAACCTATTGGCTCTTAATGCGGCCATTGAAGCGGCCAGAGCGGGGGAATCGGGAAGAGGCTTTGCGGTGGTAGCCGATGAGATCAGGCTTTTAGCGGAGCAGTCGAAAAGCTTTTCCGATGAAATTAACTTAGTGATTTCAGAATTGAAAAGTAATACATCAGGTGCGGTAACTACAATGAATGAATTAAAGAATCTGGTAAATGAGCAGGAGGAAAGCGTAACTGAGACAAAGCATAAGTTTGATACCATAGCCGTCTCCATACAGACTATTGAATCGGTTACTAAGGAGTTAAACACTTCTGCAGGAGATATGGGCAGTAATAAAAATGAACTCATACATTTAATGCAGAATCTGGCAGCCATTGCAGAGGAAAATGCTGCGGGAACCGAGGAAGCCGCCGCCTCCGTAGATGAACAAACTGCTTCCATGGAGGATATTGCGAATGCCAGCTCCGGTTTGGCTAAAATAGCCGGGGAACTGCAAGGCGTTATTCAGATGTTTAAGATCTGATATACTCTGTAATGATCCGGACAATCCGCCTATGCCGGTTTTTATTTCAGGGATTCCTATATAATCTGAATGAATAAAAAAATAAAACAGATAATAAATTATTAATAAACATAAAAAGATTCTGTAAGGTGAAGAATGAAAAAATCAGTAATTTTATTAGTAATCCTTATGCTGTTTATTTCCGGCTGCAGTGTGAAAAAAAATGAAGTAACCAAAATAAGGGATTTAGAGTTTACCGTGTTAAAGGAAGAAGAAATACCGGAAGAATTTAAGGCAATGATTGAAGAAAATAAAACAAAAGAGTGTAAGCTTACCTATGTGGATAACGGATATTTATATATCTGCGTGGGTTATGGGGAACAGAGCACCAGCGGTTACAGTATTCAGGTAAAGGAGCTGTACCTGACAGAAAACTCCATCTATATGGATACCACCTTGATTGGTCCTAAAAAGGATGAAAATGTTTCCCAGGTATTAACATATCCTTATATTGTTATCAAGACGGAGTTTGTGGATAAAAATGTTGTGTTTGAATAACCGGAGCTTCGAATTCCAAACTTGACATCTTTTGGCAGGAAACGTATACTCAATTTGATATAAGGGCTTTTTTGGAAGGAGAAGGCATGAATATTTTTGATATTTTAGGGCCTGTTATGGTGGGACCCTCCAGCTCCCATACGGCGGGAGCGGTTAAAATCGGTTATATGACCAGAAAACTGTTGGGGGAACCACCCAAAGAGGCTCAGATATATCTTCATGGCTCCTTTGGTGATACGGGACTAGGACATGGAACGGATAAAGCTTTAATTGCAGGACTCCTTGGAATGGAGCCGGATGACGAGAGAATACCCTATAGTGAGGATTTTGCCAGGAAGGAAAACCTTACGGTTAACTTGGCGGTAAAGAATATTCGGGGCGCCCATCCGAATACGGCAGAGATAATCGTGGAGGGTGAAAAGGGCCGAAGGCTGAAGGTACAGGCTTCCTCTCTGGGAGGCGGCAGGATTTTTATTAATAAGCTGGATGACATAGATGTTAACTTTACGGGAGAAAAACCAACTTTGATTGTACACAATTTAGATCAGCCGGGGCATGTGGCAGAAGTGACATCCATGCTTTCGCATAAATCCGTAAATATTGGGACCATGCAGCTATACCGTGATAAAAGAGGCGGGTATGCGGTAATGGTTATTGAAACGGATCAGGAAATACCACAAAACGCCATTAAGTGGCTGGAGCATTTGGAAGGAATTATAAAAGTAACCTACATTAATGTAAATGCGGATTAAATAAACAGAATAGACCTTACTTAGAAGTAAGATAATATAAAGACAGATTATTTTCTGAGAAATACGGATTGAGGTCATAATGCTATAAACAAAGGAGAATGAAATTGTCTTATCGTTCAATGGAAGAAATATATGAGCAATGTGATAAATGGGATAAGGAATTCTGGGAAATCATACTTCTGGATGATATGAATGAAAGAAATGTGACCAGGGAAGAGTCCATGGGAAAAATGGAAAGCATGTGGAAGGCAATGCTGGCGGCCACCGGCTCCTATGACCCTCATTTATCCTCTAAAAGCGGGTTGGTCGGAAAAGAAGGAGGGCTCATGGAGATATACCGAAATGAGCAAAAGCCCTTATGCGGTGATTTTGTATCAAAGGTTATTATGAGAGCACTGCAGATGGGG
>CAMJWQ010000375.1 GCA_946409475.1 uncultured Lachnospiraceae bacterium | reverse complement strand
ACCCTCCGGGGGATGCACACGAATGCTAAGGAAGATGTCACCGCGTGACTGCATTCGGCGCGCAAAGTGTCTTCTCCCTCAAGAGGGGAAGGGGAGATGAAGTGTCGTAGGCATTTATTTATTAAATGTTCATGTTCTATTATGTAGTTATATTATGACAAAAGTATAATGTAATGAAAAGGAGGACTATTTATGAAATATGGAATATATTTTGCCTATTGGGAAAAAAACTGGGAAGCGGATTATGTGGAATATGTTTCAAAAGTAAAAAAACTGGGATTTGATATATTGGAAATTTCGTGTGCCGCATTGAAAGAAGCTTCAAGGGATGAATTGCTGAGGCTGAAAGAAGCAGCCAAAGAATATGGAATCACACTGACTGCCGGATATGGACCGTCTGCAGGCGAAAACCTTGCTTCTGCGGATGCTTCGGTTGTGGAGCATGCAATTTTATTTTATACGGATATTTTAAAGAAACTGGAAATACTGGATATTCATGTGATTGGCGGCGGGATTTATTCCTATTGGCCCGTTGATTACAGCAGGCCCATTGATAAGGCCGGTGACTGGGAGAGAAGCGTAACGAATGTCAGAACGGTTGCAGGGATAGCCGGCGACCTGGGTATTGATTACTGCCTTGAGGTCTTAAACCGTTTTGAGGGTTATCTGTTAAATACGGCCGAAGAAGCAAAAAAGTTTGTTGAGGAGGTGGACGTACCCTCAGCTAAAATCATGCTGGATACCTTTCATATGAATATTGAAGAAGATAGCATGGTGGATGCAATTCGCCTGGCCGGAGATAAGCTGGGACATTTTCATGTGGGCGAAAATAACCGGAGGGTTCCGGGGAAGGGCGGCCTGCCATGGTATCAGATTGGCTGTGCGTTAAGGGATATTGGCTATAACAAAGCAGTCGTTATGGAGCCGTTTGTACTGAACGGCGGAAGGGTAGGATCGGATATTAAAGTGTGGCGTGATCTTAGCAAAGGAGCCTCCAAAGAACAGTTGGACCTGGACGCAAAAAATTCGGCAGAATTTTTGAGATATGTTTTTAGCGGACCATACTCTGTACGGTAAGCGGATAGTACATAAAGACCTCAAGCTGCGATTGACCCAAAATTATCATAGGAGGTGCTTAGGTTGAAAAAACAAGTTTTTCGCCCTAACACTGTGATTTCACCCTTGCAAGCAAGTGAAATCATGCGTGTTAATAGGAAGGGGTTTCATTCGTTAAAGATAAAGCTTGTACTCATAATATTGGCAATTTCATTAATACCATTGCTGGTTTTATCGCTATATCAGGTAAACAGCCTTAGATTGGCGGTATCAAAAAGTATCACATCCGATGAAATGACCAAGGCCAGTGATGGTGTTGAGACTATGAATACCTGGATTGACAGTAAGATTTCCGAATTATCCGCCTTTGCGGTAAATCATACGGAAATGGCAAATGCAGGCAGTGAAAAGATTATAGACAAACTAAAGTCAATCAGTGAGATTGATACGGATATTTTGGGAAATGCAGTGACAGATCGGGAAGGAAATTATATTAATGATGAAAAAATGACAGGAAACATAGCGGGACAGCCGTATTTTCAGGAAGTGCAAAGCACGGGAGAGGGAGTGGTTAGTGACATTATCCAGAGCGAAACCTTTGGAGGGAATGAAGTCGTTATTGCCTATCCAATGAAGGATTCCGCAGATAATTTTAAAGGAATCATTTCAAGTAAAATCAGTATAAGCAGCCTGAAAAAACTACTTGGCACTCTGCAGGATGAAGAGAATGGGTATGACAGCTGCCTGTTATCCGGTACGGGAATTGTAATTTACCTTCCGGATCCCAGTGCACTTGGAAAAGAATATACGGAAGTGATAAAAAGCGAGTCACAGCTAACCGCCATTAAGGATAAAATCATGGCGGATAAAAGTGGAATGGTTGAATATACCGATGATGATGGAATAAAAAAAGTAGCAGCTTTTGATACGGTGGATAAAACAGGATGGAAGCTGATCGTAGCAGCACCATCCGGCGAACTTTACCGTAATTTAAATCAAACGGTTTTCATATCTGTTTTAATTATTGCAGTGGCAGTTATTTTCATACTGATTATTTCAATTATTATGTCCAGGATAATTGCAATCCCGATTATTAAAACAGTAAATAGTCTGAAGGTAATGGCAAATGCGGATTTTACCCAGAAGGTGCCGGATAAATTCCTGAAACGAAAGGATGAAATCGGAATCCTGGCGAGGTCAATGGAGCTTATGGGGCAATCAGTCAGGGAAGTTATTCATAGCGTTATAGAAGAAGTAAAAACGGTTAAGAATAATATAGTTTGTTCGTCGGAAGAATTAAACCAATTAGTATCACAGGCAGGGGAAGTTTCTTCCACCACAGAGGAAATGGCGGCAGGAACAGAGGAAACGGCCGCCTCTACTGAGGAAATGAATGCCGCCTCCGGAGAAATTGAAAATGCGGTTCGGACCATGGCAGAAAAAGCGCAGAACGGATTACTAATAGCCGATGAAATCAGCAAGCGGGCACAAACTCTTAAGGATAGTGCCGTGGCATCGCAAGAGACAGCCTATGAGACATATAACAGTATTGATTCGGATATACGGAAATCAATTGAACAATCAAGGGCGGTGGAACAGATTGATGTACTTTTGGATGCAATACTTCAGATAACCGCACAAACAAACCTGCTTGCCCTAAATGCATCCATTGAAGCAGCAAGAGCAGGGGATGCGGGCAGAGGATTTGCAGTCGTTGCGGAAGAAATAGGCAAGCTGGCAGACAATTCAAAGAATACAATTAATGAAATTCAGAATATTGCAAAGCTTGTGGTCTCTTCGGTTGAAAATCTTTCTCAAAACGCGGAAAAGGCGTTACGGTATATTCATACCACGGTAATCGATGACTATAAAATGATGGTGGATATCGGAGAACGGTATTATAAAGATTCCGATTCGGTTCAAAAGCTGGTAACAGATTTTGGCGCAATGGCAGAGACGCTGCTTATGTCCATGCATAGTATGGTTAAGGCGATTAGTGAGATAACAGAAACAAACAGTGAGAATGCCATGGGAACGCAGATTATTGCCGAACGGGCATCCAATGTTATGAGTAAAGCAGCAGAGGTGGGGAATTTATTTGAACAGACGGAGGAAAGCTCTGAAAAATTAATGGGAACGGTATCAAAATTTAAAATATAAATGAAAAGGGAGCGTAAGATTATCTTTACAAATGTGTAATGTTTTAATATGCTTGTACTCATGGAAATAAATGGGGATTTAACGAGGTGACCTATCCGTCCAGGATTCAGGATTTCTTAAATGAAGGCTGTGGAATCAGCCTTTTGGGGTCTGAGGGAAACCATGGCTTGCCGGCTTTTCCTCAGACCCCGGATTTTTTCCTTGGAATTTTCTAATAGCTGCCCGTTATGCTAAATACAGTGG
>CAMJWQ010000374.1 GCA_946409475.1 uncultured Lachnospiraceae bacterium | reverse complement strand
CCAGAAGACAGAGAGAAGAAGACCAGGTTAAGTTAAATAACATTAAAGCCGAATTTAATCAAATGTATCAGGCAAAAAAATAAAAGATAACAAAACTGGAGGGAAAATTTATGCCGATTAATTTACAAAAAGGTCAGAAGGTCAGTATTACAAAAGATAATCCGGGACTGAACCGTTTAGTTGCAGGCCTGGGATGGGATATTAACCAATATGCCACAGGGGGAGCCTTTGATTTGGACGCGGAGGCTTTTCTGCTGGGAGAAAACGGAAAGGTAACAAAACAGGAGGATTTTATTTTCTTCGGTAATTTAAAACACGTAAGCGGTGCCGTAGAGCATATGGGTGACAACCTTACCGGGGAAGGCGACGGAGATGACGAACAAATCAAAATTGACTTATCGAGGATTCCCGCCGGCATCTCAAAAATCGTAATCACCGTTACGATATATGAAGCGGAGAGCCGCCGGCAGAACTTCGGACAGATTTCCAATGCCTTTATTAGAATTGTGGATGAAGATAAGGGTGAGGAGCTGCTAAGATACGATTTAGGGGAAGACTTTTCTATTGAAACGGGAGCAATTTTCGGAGAAATTTATAAGCATAACGGAGAGTGGAAATTTAATGCCATCGGAAGCGGATATCAGGGCGGATTAGCGGCTTTATGTGCTTCCTATGGAATAGATGCGGAATAAATGAGGAGGAAATCATAATGGCAGTAAGTTTACAAAAAGGACAAAAGGTCAGCTTGACAAAGGATAATGCGGGATTAAACCGTGTGATGATAGGATTGGGATGGGATGAGAAGCAGCAGCCCAGGGGCTTTTTTGCTCCCAAACAGCCGGATTTTGACTGCGATGCATCCCTGCTTTTACTGAAAAACGGTAAATTATCGGGAAAGGAAGATATCGTATACTTTGGGAATCTCCGCCACATGTCCGGGGCCGTGCAGCATATGGGAGATAATTTAACAGGTGCCGGTGACGGTGATGATGAGCGTATTTTGGTGGAGCTTTCCAATATACCTGCTCATTACGACAGACTTGTAATTGTGGTAAATATTTATCAGGCAATAGAACGAAGGCAGTCCTTTGGACAAATTGCAAACGCTTTCTGCAGAATTGTGGATGCCAGAAATAATCAGGAGCTGGTAAGGTATAATCTGACGGAAGATTACAGCGGTATGACGGCAGTGGTTTTCGGTGAGATATACCGGCATAACGGAGAATGGAAGTTCAATGCCATAGGGCAGGGGACGACAGATGCCGGCCTGGGACAATTGGTTGTCAGATACCAATAGGAAACAAATGATGAAGAACCGTATAAGATAATAAATACAAAACGTAAGGAGATTAGCAGATGGATATCAAAGGGCTATCTGATCAGCAGGTAAGGGAATCAAAAGAAAAGTATGGTGATAACCGGCTGACAGAGCAGAAAACAGAAAGCTTCTGGAGTAAATTGATAGGTAACTTTGGCGATCCGATGATAAAAATATTGTGCGTTGCCTTAGTTATCAATGTAATCTTTGCTTTCTTAGGCCAAACGGAATGGTATGAATCGGTGGGTATTGCCATGGCGGTTATATTGGCAACCTTTGTTTCTACATTTTCCGAATTTAGAAATGAAAACGCCTTTCAGAAGCTGCAGGAGGAGGCCTCCCGGATTTACTGTAAAGTCTATCGAAACGGTGAAGTTGCTAACGTATCTATTAACGATTTGGTAGTGGGGGACTGTATATTACTGCAATCAGGAGATAAGGTTCCGGCGGACGGGCTGATACTTGACGGCGGTATTAAGGTGGATCAATCCGTATTAAATGGAGAAAGTAAGGAAGCCACTAAAAAAATTATGCCGGATGACTATATAGATCAGGAATCCTCCATGGATTTTTTAAATCCCTATAAGGTATTCAGGGGATCCGTAGTATGCGGCGGAAATGCGGTAATGCAGGTGACTACCGTTGGTGATCAGTCCGTATACGGTCAAATAGCCAGTGAACTGCAATCAGAGGATGACCGGGATTCGCCGTTAAAAGTCAAGCTGGGCAATTTAGCGGACGGTATCAGTAAATTCGGATACATTGGGGGCGTAGCCATAGCCGTAGCCTTTCTTTTCCAAAGAATTGTGGTTCATAACAGCTTTGAACTGTCCCAAATCATTGAATACTGTTCCAACTGGATGACAATACTCAATGATATTGTGCAAGCCGTTATTCTGGCTGTAATCATCATAGTTGTTGCGGTTCCGGAAGGCCTGCCCTTAATGATTGCACTGGTATCGGCTCTCAATATGGGAAAGATGTTAAAAGATAATGTTTTAGTCAGAAAAATAGCCGGTATTGAAACGGCAGGAAGTTTAAATATCTTATTCAGTGATAAGACGGGAACTATTACAAAGGGGCAATTGGAGGCAGTTACCTTTATTGACGGAAATGCCGTGGAATATGACAACTATGATAAGGTTGTCGGTGAGCTGGGTAAAGTGCTGGCCTTATCCATTCATCATAATACGGATGCGGTTATTTCCGGAGAAGGTAGCAGTATGAAGGTAATTGGCGGAAATGCAACGGAAAGAGCCATTTTATCCTATGCGGCAAAGTCCGGAAATTCTTTTGATTTAAAGGTTGCCAAGATATCATCCATTCCTTTTAACAGCAGTAATAAGTACTCTGCTACCTACGTAGAGGGGGATTTTGCCCGGACTCTGATAAAGGGCGCACCTGAAAAGATTATCACAAAGTGTACAAGATATTATGACCAGGACGGGAATCAGGTTCCGTTAACAAATAAAAAGGCCATTGAAGATAAAATGAACGAGCTGGCAAAAAGAGCAATCCGGGTACTGGCAATTGCCACATCGGAAAGTAAAATAGAAGACGATGCTTTGCCCGAGGGAGAATGGACATTAGTGGGGATTATAGGCATTCGGGATGAAGTAAGGCCGGAATCCGTGACGGCGATTAAAGAAGTGCAAAATGCCGGCGTACAGGTAGTAATGATTACGGGTGACAGAAAAGATACGGCCGTTGCCATTGCAAGAGAAGCCGGAATCATTCAAAAGGAATCCGATATTATTTTGACCTCTGATGAGCTTTCCGGTATGTCCGATGAGAAGATAAAAGGTATATTAAAAAACATGCGGGTAGTTGCAAGGGCATTGCCCAGTGATAAAAGCCGATTGGTCAGACTTGCCCAGGAGCTGGATTTGGTTGTCGGTATGACGGGAGACGGTGTGAACGATTCCCCCGCACTGAAAAAAGCCGATGTTGGCTTTGCAATGGGCGGCGGTACGGAAGTAGCCAAAGAAGCCAGTGATATTGTTATTATGGATGATAATTTCAGCTCCATTGATAAAGCTATTTTATATGGACGTACTATCTTTAACAGCATCCGTAAATTTATTATTTTCCAGTTAACCATTAATATCAGTGCGGTTTTAATATCCTTTGCATCACCTTTGCTG
>CAMJWQ010000373.1 GCA_946409475.1 uncultured Lachnospiraceae bacterium | reverse complement strand
GAGGCTGGGCTGTGATATTTATAAGCATGAGGGTAACAAGGGGAAGGGGGCAGCCATTAAAACCGGTATCGCAGAAATATTGAGAGATAATCCCAATATAAGCGGAATCATAACAGCGGATGCCGACGGACAGCATACACCGGAAGACATTATGAGAATCGCGGGACGGCTGGAGCAGAGACCGCATAGTCTGCATCTGGGGGTCAGGAATTTTAAAGACAGGGCAGTGCCCTTTAAAAATAAAATGGGAAACCGCTTTTCCTCTCTCTATTTTCAAGCTATTACGAAGATTGCCTGCCCCGATACCCAGACGGGACTCAGGGCAATTCCGGTATGTCTTTTTCGGCTGGCATTAGCTACTGAGGGCTCCAGATATGAATATGAGATGAATTTTTTGACCGCAGCGGCAAAACAAAATTATCCGATAGAATTCCTGCCGGTCAGAACTATATATGAAGAAAATTACGAGACACATTTTCGTCCGTTAAAGGATTCCTTCCTCATTTATCAAACACCGTTGAAATTTTTATGCTCTTCCATGATTTGTGCAGCTGTGGATCTTAGTGTATTTTGGCTGTTAAGCAGTATAGAATTAATAGCGATTCTGTTTCGGGTACTCTTTGCAACGGTAACAGCCCGTGTGCTGTCCGGAATCCTGAATTTCTTTTTAAATCATACCTGGTGCTTTAAAAACAGTTCTTCATTCCAAAGAGGAGTGGGTAACCAGGCGGTTAAATATTTGTTTTTATTTATATTGCAGATGATGATGAGCTGGATCATGGTCACAGCCTTATCCGTATTGCCGGTACCCCTTACCATACTTAAGATACCGGTAGATGCAGCCTTATTTTTATTTAGTTATTTCGTGCAGGCAAACTGGATTTTTCACCCGGGAAGAAAATTAAAAACCGAGGGTAAGCGATAAAAGCTGGAAAAACACTATCATGCGTGGTATGATAAAATATGCAAATACTGCCACCGACCGGCTTCGGATGAAGTGTGAGCCGGTCATAGAAAAACTTATTAGGAGATGAATACCATGCATAAAAATAAATTAGTGGTTGTGGGTGTGGGGCATGTGGGTTCCTATGTCCTGGCCGATGCCATGAAGACCGGTTTGTTTGCAGAGATTGGAGTCATTGATATTTTAGAAAACGTTGCTTTTGGAGAAGCTCTTGACCAGGCACAGGCAACGGCTCTAACCTATATGAATCATGTGGATGTTAAGAGCGGCGGATATGAGCAGTGTTCGGATGCCGACGTGATTATCGTTGCAGCCGGCCCCAGTATGACAGTGGATGCCGGCAATCCTGATGCGAAGCCGGACCGGACGGAGCTTACCAGGATAAATTGCGAGGTGATACGGCAGGTAATGGCCGGTATCACAGCCTATACAAAGGAAGCCATTATTATTTTGATCACCAATCCCCTGGATACCATGGTCTATATTGCGGAAAATGAATTTAATTATCCCGCAGGGCGTGTCTTTGGTACGGGAACCATGCTGGATTCCGCACGCCTTAGAAAATTAATCGCAGATAATTATGACATTGATCCGAAATCTGTGACGGGCTATATGATGGGTGAACACGGCAGTACGGCTTTTCCGGTGTTAAGTCATGTGAATGTTTCCGGTATTTCCTTTACGGAATTGGATAAATATATGGAAGGCAAAGAGGATATACAGGATCCGGAAAAGGTCAAGGCATTGGTTATTGATGCCGCCTATCAGGTGTTCAACGGAAAAGGGTGGACCAATGCCGGTGTTGCCCAGGCTGCCGTTACCATGGCGAAGGCAGTTTTATTGGATGAAAGAAGTGTTTACCCGGCTTCCGCTACGTTACGGGGCCAATATGGCCATGACGGTGACGTGGCTTTCAGCATGCCATGTATTATCGGACGGGAGGGTATTATCAAGCAAATACCCGTAGCCTTAAATACTTGGGAACAGCAAAAATGTAAAGAATCCATTGCGTTTATACAGGCAGCTATGAAGGACGCAAAGACCGGCCCAAAGAGAATATAAATACCATGTCTTAGCTTTACAGCCTGTTTTTTTGTAAATAGACGGGCCTTTTTCGACACGGAGGAAAATTTTAAAATGGCCAAACCGATGAAAAATGTTTTCAAAAAACCTTATGCCTTTGGGATTCTCTATGGCAGCCTGTTAGTCTCATTTTCGATATTTGTTCTCTTAGATACCTTTGTTATTCCAAAAGGGATTACGAAGGTAGTGGAAGGAGAAACGGCAGAAGGAACGGAGGGAGTAACGGAGGAGGCAGCCGGGGGAGAAGCCTTATACACGGACAGTTTCTATAGGGATGACAAGATAACCGTTAATATAACCGTGACCAGAGAATATGAGACACAAATCTACATTGCGGATATTAAATTAAAGAATATCTCTTTATTGAAAACAGCCTTTGCAAGGAATACATATGGCAGGAATATCAAGCAAGCCACATCGGAAATAGCGGAAGAGAATAAAGCCATTTTAGCCATAAATGGAGATTATTACGGCTTCAGGGATTATGGCTATGTGATCAGAAACGGTACCTTATATCGTGATAATGGCAATGCTGCGGAAGCTTTAGCCGTTATGGCCGACGGAAGCTTTCAGATTTTTAAGGAGGATTCGGTAAGCGCTTCTTCCCTTTTAGAGGAGGGAGCCTTGCAGGTATTATCCTTTGGTCCGGTTCTATTAGAAGACAGTACCATAATGGTAAGTGAAGATACGGAGGTAGGAAAAGCCATGCTTAGTAACCCCAGGACGGCTATGGGAATGGTTTCTCCCCTTCATTACGTATTTGTGGTATCCGACGGACGTTCCGAAGAGAGTACGGGGCTAAGCCTTTACCAATTAGCCATGATCCTTCAGGAGCTGGATTGCAGCACGGCCTATAATCTGGACGGAGGGGGCTCCTCCACCATATGGTTCAACGGAAAAGTCATTAATAATCCCACCGACGGCAGAAGAGCCGGGGAAAGGCAGGTGAGTGACATTGTCTATATTGGATATTAAAGACAGGGAAAAGCGCAGCTGCGGTAATTATATCATCATAGCCGTATGCTGTTATTTTTTCAGCAGTATCTATAATCTTTTCGGACATGGTGTTCATTCCTTTTATATGGATTTTTTATTTCTGTGGCCATTACTTGGAGCAGTCTGGTACCTGCTGGTTTCCTTCCTGCATAAGCATAGCGGAAGAATATCCCGTAATGCGATGGGGGCAGGGACGGCCACCCTGACAGCGGGAAGCCTGCTAAAAGGAATATTTGAAATTGCTGGGACCTCATCACCTTATGAGGAAATATTCTTTTTAATAGGGATGGTGCTTTTGGCCGCCGGGATGATCAGTAATCTGCTTTGACCTGATTTTTTTCCTACGCCGGGGAATGAGCGGCTATATGGACAGCGGTCTTTAGATTTTTAATTTCAAAGAATGTAACAGCAAATGCCAATAGGAATGCCAGTCCGTCCGCCACCGGCC
>CAMJWQ010000372.1 GCA_946409475.1 uncultured Lachnospiraceae bacterium | reverse complement strand
CCGGAACACTTCCCGAAAACAGCAAGCTGCCTTCGGAAGCGGAATTAATGGAACAGCATGACATAAGCAGATATGCCATACGGAAGGTAATTAACCGGCTGTCGGAAGAACAGCTTGTTCGTAAACATCAGGGAAAGGGTGTCTTCGTATGCCAGACCCAGTCTCTATTAAAAACGCCCTCCGGTTCCAAGCAAATTTTGCTCATTGCATCCCGGGCGGAGCATTTTTATTTTTTAAAAAGCATCAATGGCATCGAAAACGCGTTACAGGATTCCGGCTATTCCCTCACCATAAGATTATCCAATTATAATCCCGAAGCAGAGGCAAACCTTTTAAAAGAAGCTTTTTCAGAGGATTATTCCGGTTTTCTTATTTTCCCTTCCGAAAGTGCTTACATTTATACAAACCTGTACCTTTATAAATATATTGAGTCCAGCCGCATTCCCTGCATCTTATTGGGAAACAGGATTCCCTGCGTCGATCTGCCGTATGTCATTTCCGATGATTATATGGGGGGCTCCATCGCCGCCCAGCATTTTATCAAAAACGGCCACCGTTCCTTTGCTTGTATTATGAACCGCGAGGAATATTCCGGCTGTATGAGATATGCCGGCTTTTTGGATGGAATTCACCGTGCCGGCCTTCCGGTAAATACACATGATATTTTCTGGTTTGGTCACAAAGAGAAGGATTCCTTTTTTAAGGATGGAAGAAAAGAGCTCTTGTCTCTGGCCTCCAGGGCAACCGCATTTTTCTGCTTCAATGATGCCGCCGCCGTAAATTTATATCATCTGCTTACGGAATCCGGCTACCGTATACCGGAAGATATCTCCATAATCGGATACGATGATTCTTACTTGTGCGAAACCAATCCTCTTCCCCTGACCGCACTTCATCAGGATCCTGAGGTTGCCGGCTACGTGGCCGCAAACAACCTCCTGCACCTAATCGAAAATAAAGCTTCCGACAGCTATAGGGTGTTCCATCCTTATCTGGTAGAACGCAAATCAGTGGCAAAGATAAATTGACTCAATTATTTTATTGTAAGAAATAGTGGTATAATCCGTAACGTCCACGGAAATCACCGTACCTAATGCAATATTATATTCTTTTTCCTTCATCATTTTCCGGAAGTCATCAAAGCTCAGGAACACGGAATTCTCTTTTTTGCTCCCGTCAGAAGAGATACCGTCCTCCGTTTCTTTATGGTAGCAATTTGTCAGGTGGCCCGGATGTCTTTTTCCGTCACCATCCCTTAGAATTCCTCTCCTATAGATTGTTTCCCATTCTCCATACAAATATAGCGTATATGCCTGATATCCGTTCTTTTCAATCAATTCCTCCAGCTTTTCCCCATGTCTCTGGTAAAAGGGATACTCCGTCAGTATCGATTCCGAATTCTCCATGGCCTTTTTTACATATAAATAGAATTCCGTCAGACTGAATCGGTTCAATTCCTCCTTTTCCTTCTCATCATTAAATCCAAATTTATCAAAATTATGTTCCTTTACCGTATCATAAGATAAAAAAGTCAGTCCCTTTACCGTTTCCATGATCCTTTTTGCCATATAGCTTTTTCCGGTGCCGGGGCCTCCGGTTATCATTACAATCTTTTTTTCCAAGCCTATTTCCTCACCAAACCTATCTTATTCTGTATTGTCCTCTTCATAGCCTCATTGCAGGGAATCAGCAATTCCCTTATGGAATCGTCCGGCATCGCATCATTGAATATTTCTTTTGCTTTTCTCACCCAGGAAACATTTAATTCCGTTCCAAAGTTCAGCTTATGCATCCCAAGAGAAATACAATCTGCCAAATCCTCCTCCTTCACCCCCGTACCGCCATGCAGTACCAAAGGAATACCGACCTGCGCGTGAATATCGGATAAAGCACTTAAGCTGATGTCCGTTTTCGCCTGGTATTGCCCATGGTGTGTGCCTATTCCTACCGCCAGGGCATCTACTCCGGTCTTATCCACGAAAATTTTCGCATCCTTCGGGTTTGTATAGGGGTATTTATTTATCACCTTTCCCCTTCCTACGATTCCCAGCTCCGCCTCCACGGAAGCACCGTACCTTTTTGCCAATTCCACAGCCTTACAGGTAATGCTTATATTGTCGTCAAGAGATAAATAAGAACCGTCAATCATAACGGAAGAAAAGCCTCCCTCCAGAGCGTCCTGAATATCCTTTAATTCCTTCGCATGATCCAGATGGAGCGCCACCTCTACGGAGGCTTTATCCGCAATATTTTTTACAATTGCGGCAAGAAGGTCAAAGCCAATGTATTTTGCGGTGGATACGGAGGCCTGAAGAACGACAGGTGCATTAAGCTCCTCGGCCGCCCGGATCATCACAGGAACCACCTCAAGGGCATGAATGTTAAAGGCTCCTACTCCCTTCCTTTCTTTTTTTGCCATTTTTAACATGTGGTGCATAGTAGTGTACATAATATTTTTCTCCCTTTATGTAGTTTTATCGTTTTCGATATAATTAGTATAAGGCTCTCCCCGTACTGATGTCAATACTTTTTTCCTTTTCGATAAAATAGATTTGACAATACCGTTTACTACCACTTATAATGATACGGAAAAGATCGGTTTTAATCTACATATCCAAAAATTAAGGTAATATTTTCCTGTAATGGGGTTTTAGGAGAAATGATAATGCAAGAGAAAAATTTAGTAACACAGAGAAAAGAACAAAAAAGGAATCAGATTCTTGGATTAATTCGCCACAGCAGACAGCCGCTTTCCCGGTTCGATATCAAAAAACTGACTACCTACAGTATGACAACCGTTATTAATACCATTCAGGAATTGATCCGGCAGAATTTGCTGATTGAAGATGCATGCAGCGAAAATAACCGCATGGGAAGAAAGCCTGTTTTTCTTCATCTGAACCCTTCGGGAGGATATTTTATAGGAATTGAATTCAACATTCAGAAAATGCATTGTGTCATCCTTGATTTTGCAGGAAATGTTATTTTTTCCCGGCATTCCGATACGAATTCCTTTACGGTGACCCGTGAATTCATAGAGCAGATGGAGCATCATATAAAAAATTGCTTTGATTATCTGCAGGCGGAAAAGAAAAAAGTCCTTGGTATAGGAATCGGTCTGCCCGGATACATTGATATGGAAAAAGGCATTGCCCTTCACTATGCCTATATTAAAGATTGGATTGCCGTTCCGATTATAAAAATCCTGGAGGAAAAGTTTAAAATTCCCTGTTTCATCGGCAACAATATCAGCTCCATGTGTCTTGCCTTCAAATGGTTCGGACAATACCGCCAGGAGAAGGATTTTGTTTTCGTTTCCGTAAGAACAGGAGCAAGAAGTATCTTTTTTGTCAACGGAGAGCCTTATCTGGGAAAAAACTGCAGCAGCGGTGAAATCGGTCACATTAAGCTTGCCGGCGGTCACAAATTATGCGACTGCGGACAGACAGGATGCCTTAACACGGAAGTTTCCGATGTGTCAATTTATCATAAAAT
>CAMJWQ010000371.1 GCA_946409475.1 uncultured Lachnospiraceae bacterium | reverse complement strand
GGGTTGTTGATGGGAGAAGAAATAGATTTTAAAAATCCTAAATATTATGTGAACCGGGAATTAAGCTGGCTATTATTTAACCAAAGAGTATTATCTGAAGCAAAGGATAAATCCATCCCATTATTCGAACGTTTGAAATTTTTAAGTATAACGGCATCAAATTTAGATGAGTTTTTTATGATTCGTGTTGCTTCTCTAAAGGATATGGTAAATGCAAACTACGAGGGGCTGGACATTGCAGGCATGTCACCTAAAATGCAATTGGAATATTTAAATACGGATACCCATAAGCTGGTGAATATGCAATATACCGTGTATAACCGCTCCTTATTGCCAATACTTAAGCAAAACGGGTTGCGTGTGATATCGAAGCATGAGGACTTAACCAAGGAAGAGGGAGAATTTGTAGATAAATATTTTGAAGACACCATTTATCCTGTGCTGACCCCCATGGCGGTAGATTCGTCGAGGCCCTTTCCGTTGCTGCGGAATAAGACCTTAAATATAGCCGCATTATTGTCTAAAAAGGATGATGAATATGAATTCGCTACGGTACAGGTACCGGCCGTATTGCCTAGAATCGTTATACTGCCTGAGAAGAAAAAAAGTGAAAAGTGCGTTATTTTACTGGAAGAAATTATCGAACGGAATATCCGTCATCTTTTTTTAAATTATAAGGTGGTTTGCGCCCATCCCTACCGTATCATGCGTAATGCCGATTTAACAATTGATGAAGATGAGGCTGCCGATTTACTGAAGGAGATTGAAAAACAACTGAAAAAAAGGCAATGGGGAGAGGTCATACGTTTAGAGATAGATGCCAAGATGGATCTGCGTTTAATGGAAATCTTAAAAAAGGAACTTAATATTACGGAAGAGGAAATTTATAAGATTAACGGTCCTTTGGACTTGACTTTTCTAATGAAAATGTATCAGCTAAAGGGCTTTGAGCATTTAAAGATGGAGCCTCACATACCTCAGAACCATCCGGCTATCAGGCAGGAAGAATCTATTTTGGCACAAATCAGGAAAACGGATATTTTACTGCATCATCCCTATCATACCTTTGAACCGGTTATTGATTTTATCAGTGAGGCGGCAAAGGATCCCGATGTGCTTGCCATCAAGCAGACCCTGTACCGTGTCAGCGGTAATTCACCCATCATAGCGGCATTGGCCCAGGCAGCGGAAAACGGCAAACAGGTTTCCGTTTTGGTGGAATTAAAGGCCAGGTTTGATGAAGAAAATAATATTGTTTGGGCAAAAAAATTAGAAAAAGCGGGCTGCCATGTTATTTATGGTCTGGTTGGCCTGAAAACCCATTGCAAGATTACTTTGGTTGTCCGTAAGGAAGAAGACGGTATACGGCGTTATGTGCATTTGGGTACCGGTAATTATAACGATGCTACGGCTAAATTATATACGGATCTGGGTCTTTTTACCTGCTCCGAAGCCATAGGAGAAGACGCTACCGCCGTATTTAATATGCTGTCCGGTTATTCGGAACCCTTATTCTGGAATAAGTTATCTCTGGCTCCTATTTGGCTTAAAGACAAGCTGTTGATGTTAATTGCAAGGGAAAAAGAAAATGCCCTGCAGAAAAAGCCGGCAAGGATTATTGCAAAAATGAATTCCCTATGTGATCAGGATATGATAGCAGCCTTGTACGAAGCCTCCCATGGGGGGGTTAAAATTGATTTAATTGTCCGGGGCATCTGTTCGTTAAAGGTCGGCATAGAAAATATCAGTGAAAATATAACGGTCAGGTCTATTGTAGGCAATTTTTTAGAGCACAGTAGGATTTTTTACTTTCATAATAACGGCAATTCGGAAGTTTATATGGGGAGTGCCGATTGGATGCCGAGAAATCTGGTTAAGCGGGTTGAGATCATGTTTCCTGTTGAAAGGCAGGAGCTGAAAAAGGAAGTTATTAATATTTTAAATATACAATTAAAAGATAATGTGAAAGCTCATATTTTGCAAAAGGACGGGACTTATGCAAAAGCTGACAGACGGGGAAAACAGCCTATTAATTCCCAGGAAATCTTTCAAACGGAAGCCGCTGCAAAGGGTGGACAGGAAGAGAGTTTTTTAAAGAGCAGAACCTTTATACCCGCAGAACCCTTATGTGACGAGGACTTAGGAGGATGACATGATAAAACTGATTGCAACGGATGTAGACGGAACCCTGGTGAGGGACGGGGGCAGCAATATTAACAGAGAAATTTATGAAGTAATTAAACAATTGAGGAAAAAGGGCATTATATTTGTAGTTGCAAGCGGAAGACAATATCCGAGCATAAAAAAGCTGTTTCAGCCCGTTAGTGATGATCTGATATTCATAGCGGAAAACGGGGCACAGATCATGTGCAGGGAAAAAGAGATGGCGGTAACAAGGATGAACCGTGAAAAGGTCATTGAATTAATTAAGGATTTTAGGTTGTTTTCAGATTGCCATATGATGATATCAACACCAAACGGTTCCTATACGGAATCAAAGGATGAAGAATTCCTGCATTGGATGGTGGAGGGATATCAGAATAAAATTACGGTGGTTGATGATGTTTTACAGGAAGATATTCAAATTATCAAAGCCTCTCTGTGTCATATGAGCGGTATAAAAGAAATTGCGGACAGATTACTGCTGCCCAAATGGGAAAATGAATTCAAGGTTTGCATAGCAGGGAAGCAATGGCTGGATTTCATGGATGAATCCGTCGATAAGGGGCATGCTATTAAAACAATTCAGGATTTTTTTCAAATAGGCACCGGAGAAACCATGGTATTTGGCGATAATTCCAATGATATTGGCATGTTTAGAAGAGCAAAGTATAATTATGCCGTCGA
The DNA here is from genome assembly GCA_946409475.1 of uncultured Lachnospiraceae bacterium. Classification (GTDB taxonomy): domain Bacteria; phylum Bacillota; class Clostridia; order Lachnospirales; family Lachnospiraceae; genus CAMJWQ01. Next base: position 661 of record CAMJWQ010000371.1, on the reverse strand, counting down.
GAATGCATCTAAGGATGCTATTGCAAATGCTGATTTTATGGCAAAGTCTTATAAAGAAAACGGTGTGATTTCCCTGTTAAAAGCACTTCTTTAAAAGGCATTTATGAAATTGAATAGACACCTGAATTTTATTTTGTTGTTAAGGAGTGCAGGATATGCATGAATATGATGAAGAATGTATAAAAGTATTTTTGGAAAAGCAGGAGCAATTATTTGATTTTCCCGTAGCCGAAACCTATGAAGAGGCGGAGGCTTTTTTGGAGGACTGTATGGCGGTGGTATGCATGAGCAGTAAGGAGGTAAAGGAATATTTAAGTGAGAACGGAATGGATGTAGAGGGAATGTCTTTAAAAGATATAGAAGAGGCAAGTGAGGTATTTCCTCTGCCAAGCGGGAAATATTTGGTCGTAGAGGGATAAAAGCGGCTTCCTTTACAGCATAAATTTTTCAATAATCTCACTGACCCCGTCATGATTATTATCATTTACGGTAACATAATCCGCAGCTTCCTTTACGGCATCACTTCCGTTTCGCATGGCAGCTCCTAAATGGGCTGCTTTAATCATGGTAATATCATTTTCCGCATCTCCTATGGCAATGGAATTTTCTATCGGTATGTTCAGATAATTACACAAAAATGTGACGGCGTTGCCTTTTGAGG
>CAMJWQ010000370.1 GCA_946409475.1 uncultured Lachnospiraceae bacterium | reverse complement strand
CCGCCTGTAATCCTAATTGAAAGAACCAATCGGAAAAGGCTTCCGAAATGTGCTGAAAAAAGAATATATCCCCAAAGCCTCTCAGCATTTTCGGCCTGTCCGTATAAGTACCTTCTATTATCTGTAAAACCGTTTCCTTTTCTAATCCGTAAGGAAAGTTTGGCCGTTTAATAAGACTCGGTGCCGCAGCCGCAAAAAGAGCCAGCTTCGAAACCCCGTACCCCTTATGCCGAGCCATATAGCGAATGGCAATTGCCCCTCCCGTTGAATGTCCCGCTAACGTAATCTCCTGTAAATGCAGTGTCTCTATCACACATCTGACATCATCTGCCAGAGTATCATAGTCGTAGCCTTTAAAAGGTTTATCGGACTTACCAAAACCCCTCGTGTCAATTCCAATACAGCGGTATCCGTTTTTTAGAAAATAGTCGAATTGATATTCAAACAATTCGTAGCTCCCCGGCCATCCATGTAAAAAAAGTATGGTTCTATTACTATCGGAATTGTTATCCTCCACAAAAATTTTGACATTGGAATCAACCGTAACATAATATCCCATTTCCATCTCTCCATCTGCTTACCTTCCATTATTGTATGCCTTCCTATGCAAACGGTGCCAGGTACTATTAAAAAAATCGAAACGGTAACAGGATTTACGGATTTGGGACAGTAAAGAACGATTGCAGAGGATGGACAGAAAAGCCGCTCCCTTCTAATAAGCTAAGAAAACAGCAGCACTTCTGGCTTTCATTACATACCCTTCATTGCTTAACCTGACTTCCATTTCATGAAAGCTAATCCCCTCTCTCCCCGTATCGGCACTTCTGTACCAATTGAGAGAATCGGGAAGCTTTGGCAATGTTATCTTCATTTCTTCCCAAAAAACATTGACAGCCAAAAAAACGATATCATCTTTTCCCGTTTCCGAAAGATTGCCTGCATACATGATCCCGATTACCTTTGTAGCTTCGGTAATGTTAGAATCCCAGGGAGTCTGTGTGTGGACACTGATAAATGGTAATCCGCAAACAGAAGGATTTAAATCCCGGCTGATAACCGGGTGGCTTTTACGAAATTGTATTATATTTTTAACATAAGAAAATAATGCTTTATTTTTCTCCAGTAAGTCCCAATCGAGCCATGATATTTCATTATCCTGACAATATGCATTGTTATTTCCAAACTGGGTATTTGCAAATTCATCTCCTGCAAAGAACATGGGTGTTCCCCGGCTTACCATAAGTACGGTAAAGGCATTTTTTATTAACTGAAAACGGAGGCTGTTTACCTGCATATCCTTTGTCTCTCCCTCCGTGCCGCAATTCCAGCTTCTGTTATCATTCGTCCCATCCGTATTATTCCATCCGTTCGCCTCATTATGTTTTTCATTATAAGCATACAAATCATATAGAGTAAACCCGTCATGACAGGTAATAAAGTTTACAGAGGAATTATAGCCCGTATAAGCCCCATAGTACATATCCGGAGATCCAATGATTCTTTTTACCGCTTCCGGTGCCATCCAGTAATCCCCTTTTAAAAAGCTCCTTAAAGCATCTCTGTATTTACCGTTCCATTCCGCCCAGCGTTTCCAGGCTGGAAAAGCTCCCACCTGATAAAGTCCTCCTGCATCCCATGCTTCTGCAATGAGCTTTACGTTACCTAATACCGGGTCGAATGCCAGCTGCTTTAAAAGCGGAGGACTGCTCATAGGCGACCCGTCTTCATTTCGTCCCAATATACTTGCCAAATCAAAACGAAACCCATCTACTCTGTAATCCGTTACCCAATAACGAAGGCACTCCACTATCATCTGCTGTACAATAGGATGATTGCAATTAAGTGTATTCCCGCAGCCGCTGAAATTGTAATAGTGGCCCTCCGGTGTGAGCATATAGTAAATATTATTATCAAAGCCTTTAAAGGATATAAAAGGACCCTTCTCATTTCCTTCCGCCGTATGATTAAAAACCACATCTAAAATAACTTCTATTCCGTTATCATTTAATTTTTTAATTAATGTTTTTAATTCCGTTCCTTCTCTGTTATATTCATTGGCGGCCGTATAGCTGGTATTCGGAGCAAAAAAACTAACGGTATTATAGCCCCAGTAATCAAAAAGAGTGTTTCCGTTTACCTCTCTTCTGCCCATGGTTTCATCAAATTCAAAAATAGGCATCAGCTCTACTGCCGTAATGCCTAATTCTTTTAAATATGGGATCTTTTCAATAAGCCCCGCAAAAGTACCGGGGTTTTCTACCCCGGATGAACCATGCCTGGTAAACCCCCTTATATGCAATTCATAAATAATCAAATCACTCATGGGCTTTAAGGGCTGAACGGCATTGCCCCAATCAAAATTATTCTTAACCACTCTGGCATGATAACGGCCGCTGTTCTTCTTACGTTCAACCCCCCATATACTCTGCCCCGTAACAGCTTTTGCATAAGGATCCAGTAAAATATTATTTTTATCAAAAAGAAATCCCTGCTTTTCATTCCATGGACCATCCAATCGGTAAGCATATTCAAATTCTTCCATATTAAGTCCGAATACAATCATGGAATACACCTTTCCGATTTTATAATGATCCGGAAATTTTAATACGGCATAGGGGGCCTCTTCTTCTCTATGAAAAAGTAATAATTCACAAGAGGCTGCGCCATGGGAGTGGACGGTAAAGTTTATTCCACCGTCCAAGGCCGTTGCACCGTTCTTATCATAAAGTCCGGGACGTACACGAAATCCTGCAATTTCATCAAAGGGAACCAGCTGAGAAAAAGTCATAGGTCGGAATTACTCCTTTTCATTTTTTTTCATCATCCGAATATTGCCTGTTATCTTTATCTTTTCATTAATGCATTTCTTAGTATTAGCAGAATATATCACATTCATGTAAAAACCACCGCTTGCTTATTAATTAAAACCTGAATGCTTTATCCTTAGTATGAATAAAAATGTCATGTACTACTGAAATATCTGCATGTTTTTTGCATCCTCCTGCTTTATCAGCCGTATAATCGCATCAAATATGCCAAATATTTTTTCACCAAGCCTTTTACTATCCTCATAGTGAGCCAATGCTTCATCATAATTGCCGTTTTTGACGGCTTCCAACACTTTAGCTCCGTCACTATGCAATTGGTTATGCAATGCATCAATTTCATGCCATTTATCTTTAATACCGGGATGATCCATTTTTATGCTGTGGTAAAAATGGCCAAACTGGCACTTATGTCCATCCAATTGTATGGGATTGATTTTTTTTGTTTCCGCTATGGCTTTCAGCTTGCTTAACCAATTTAAGTGAGCCTGCTTGGCATCTTCGATTATTTTTATAAATTGAGCATTGGTCATGGCATTTTTAGTACCTTTCAATGCATGAATGGCTTCTTTATTTAACCGTGTTAAAACAGCATCAATCTCGGAAAATTTCTCTGCAATTTTTTTACTTTCCAGGGCATCATCATGAATGACGGCCGTCATGCCATTTAACTTCTCCGCATC
>CAMJWQ010000369.1 GCA_946409475.1 uncultured Lachnospiraceae bacterium | reverse complement strand
GGAAATACTGCATGTTCATGCAAAGAACAAACCTTTATCGGAGGATGTAAATTTAGAGTCCGTTGCCAGAACCACGGCAGGATTTACGGGAGCGGATTTAGAAAACCTGATGAATGAGGCAGCCATTATCGCCGCCAAGCAGGAGAGAAAGTATATCATACAGGAGGACATTAATAAGTCCTTTATTAAGGTGGGAATAGGCACTGAGAAAAGGAGCCGCATTATTTCGGATAAAGAAAAAAGAATTACGGCATATCATGAGGCAGGTCATGCGATCCTGTTTCATATTATGCCGGATGTGGGTCCCGTTCATACCATATCCATTATACCTACAGGTATCGGAGCGGCAGGCTATACCATGCCCCTGCCGGAAAAAGACGAAATGTTCCATACCAGAGGCAAGATGCTTCAGGATATTGTGGTAGGATTAGGCGGCAGGGTTGCCGAGGAGCTGATCTTTGATGATATCACCACCGGTGCATCACAGGATATTAAGCAGGCAACGAAAATAGCAAGGGCCATGGTTACGAAATTCGGTATGTCTGAAAAGGTAGGCTTAATTAATTATGATGATGAAGGGGATGAAGTCTTTATTGGAAGAGATTTAGCCCATACCAGAAGCTATGGGGAAAACATAGCCACTGAAATTGATAACGAAGTGAAACGAATCATAGAAGAATGTTATCAAAGAGCGAAAAAAGTAATTAAAGAGTATGAGACGGTCCTTCATAATTGTGCTGATTTATTATTGGAAAAAGAAAAAATCGAAAGAGAAGAATTTGAAGCCCTGTTTGTATAGATGTAAAAACTACGGGCTTTGAAGCCGGTAAAGATCAAATACTGCCGGCCGCTGTGTCTGATTTTCTTCCCGCAAGTTAGAATCAAAAGAAATATAGAAATATCTGCAGGCTCTTTGGACAAAACGACAAATTTTATTTGGTAATAGTGCACAAAAACAGGTGTCGAAATTTGTAAAGTTTATGCACACTTATTTGCAGGGCAATGCTATAATACACTTGTAACCCCCCCAATACATTATATATAGTTTTTGCTACACCCCATAAAAGAAATACCTTCTCCAAAAAAGACAGCAGATCGAAATGCTGTCTTTTTTATTTCAGGGAAATGAGAGCAGGATTCAGGGAGGCGGAGCGGACTTGTCCGTTAATCGTGTATATAATTACCGGTAAGTAAAAATACTTCTTAGGGATGTTATGTTTTTTAAAAATCAAGGAAAGGTGTAGTTATATTGAGCCATAATCAATTAATCACATACAGAGCCTTATTCAGTGACGGAACGAAGGATTATGTAATACCGGAAGAGCCTGAGCCCTACGGCTCTGTAGCTATTCGGTTTCGTACGGAAAAAAATAATATAGATTTTGTTTACCTTGCAGCGGGTAAGGAAAAGAAATTAATGAAAAAATATCTGCAAAAGGGAAGCTTTGACTTTTATGAGGCTGTAGTAAAGCTGGATGAGGATATATTTTATTATCATTTTGAAGTGCACAAAGGAAATCAAATTTGTTATTATACCAAAATGGGGCCTTCGGCGGATTTTATTAATTGGTATAAATTTTTCATCATTCCGGGATTTAAAACCCCAAAATGGGCAAAGGGTGCAGTCATGTACCAGATTTTTACCGACCGTTTTTTTAACGGGGATAAGAGTAATGATGTGGAAACCAATGAATATGTGTATATCGGAGGAGGTACGGTAAAAGTAGAGGATTGGAATAAGTATCCGGCAAGGATGGGTGTCGGGGAATTTTACGGCGGTGATTTACAGGGAGTGATCGATAAGCTGGATTATCTCAGCGGCCTGGGTATTGATGCTATTTACTTTAATCCCCTGTTTGTATCCCCCTCCAATCATAAATACGATATTCAGGATTACGATTATATCGATCCTCATTTTGGTAAAATTGTAAGGGATGAAGGAAGTACATTAAAGCCGGATCAAAGGCCCGACCAAAAAGAAAACAGAAATGCATCCAAGTATATAAGCAGAGTGACCAATAAAGAAAATTTGGAGTCCAGCAATCAATTATTTGCGGAATTAGTAAAAAAGGCCCATCAAAGAGGGATACGGATTATTTTAGACGGTGTATTCAATCACTGCGGCTCCTTTAATAAATGGATGGACAAGGAAAGAATCTACGAAAGCCAGGAGGGCTATGAAAAGGGTGCTTATATCAGTGAAGACAGTCCGTACCGTAAATTTTTCCGCTTTTTCGACGAAAGCAGCTGGCCATATAATGACAGCTATGACGGATGGTGGGGACATAACACCTTACCAAAGCTAAATTATGAGGACTCTGGGGAGCTGTACAATTATATTCTGCATATCGGAAGAAAATGGGTATCGCCTCCTTTCCATGCAGATGGCTGGCGCCTTGATGTGGCTGCCGATTTAGGCCATAGCAATGCGTTTAATCATATATTTTGGAAGGACTTTCGAAAAGCGGTAAAGGAGAGCAATCCGGAGGCTATCATATTAGCGGAGCATTACGGAGACTCGGGAGAATGGCTTCGGGGAGATGAATGGGATACGGTAATGAATTATGATGCCTTTTTGGAGCCCGTTACATGGTTTTTAACAGGGATGGAAAAGCACAGTGATGATTACCGTGAGGATCTTTTTGGAAATGCAGATTCCTTTGTACAATCCCTTATTCATCACAGCTCCAGTTTTTCCACGCCCACTATGCAGGTATGCATGAATGAATTGTCTAATCACGATCATTCCCGGTTTTTAACAAGAACCAATAAGAAGATAGGAAGAATCAATACCTTAGGATCCCATGCGGCGAATGAAGGCATTGATAAAGGAGTATTTAAGGAAGCCGTTGTTTTTCAGATGACCTGGCCGGGAGCTCCTACTATTTATTATGGTGATGAAGCAGGTGTATGTGGATTTACGGATCCGGATAATCGGAGAACCTACCCCTGGGGAAAAGAGGATAAGGAGCTTATTGCATTTCATAAGGAAATGATACGTATTCATAAAGAAAACGAAGAATTACTGACAGGCTCCGTCAAATTCTTAAAGGAAGAATATAATATAATCTGCTTTGGCAGATTTACCATGACAAGGCAGACGGTGGTCCTTCTCAATAATAATACTGATGAAAGAGAAGCAGAGATCCCTGTATGGGAAATCGGCATAGAAGATCATACGAAGCTGGTAAGCTTAATTTATACTTCAAAAGAAGATTTTAGCACGAAGCCGCTGCTTTTTCATGTTAATAACGGTATTTTAAAAATCAGAATTCCTAAAATATCGGCAATTGTCCTAAAGCCCCTGGAGCAGGTGAAGGATATATAATTGACAGAGCAGATAAGCCGGAGAGGAATGCTTAAAACCCATTATTTATAGGAATAAATCCGTCAGATTTTTAAGCCGGTATACTAAAAAAACCATGGAAAAACAAGAAAAATCGACAGATGATTTTAATAAAAATTTCTTGCACTTTAATTAAAATTATGATATAACTATATATTGTCAGGACTGAATCGGATAGTATTT
>CAMJWQ010000368.1 GCA_946409475.1 uncultured Lachnospiraceae bacterium | reverse complement strand
AATCTACACTGGTAATATCTGTGCCAAGCTCTACCTGTATTGGTTCTTCCGGAACAGTAACCTCAAATTTTTCACAGCCTGCCAGAGACAGAATCAGGAAAAGGATGACAGGTAATCCATTTATTTTATACTTCATTTCTCTCCTCCTCATTAAAAAACCCTTTTAAACAGCAGATAAGCTCTGTTTTTCATTCAGATATCCTTCTTATATCCTTTTACTCTCCCTGCTGTCTGTAATTTATTCTTCACTGTTACAATCACAATGATATATGGAAAATTATAGCATTTTATTATGTATAAATCTACCCTTTTACGATTTATCTTATAAAATCCATAAAATTTTTATCTGTCTCCTATCTTATATAATTTACAAGAAAGAGTCTGACTTATTCGACTCTGGCGCTGACGAGCTGTCACTTTAGTGACAATTCCCCTGCCCCTTATTCTTGAGGGAGAAGACACTTTGTGCGCCGAATGCAGTCACGCAGTGACACCTTCCTTATGCAATTCGTGCGCATCCCCCCGGAGGGTTTTTATCGTATAGGACGTAATTTCCCATACGATAAAAAGAGAAAAATAAGGGCCATTCAATTTTCATGGTACAAGCTTATTCGTTCTTTTTTATGGAAATGTATTGGAATCAAAGCATGAGCCTTTTTATTTTGTGCAGATTGCAATGGCAGCAATGAAATAAATAAGACTTTGACTTCTCAAACCCTATTAATATATGCTATTTCTTATTTTACCAATCCTAATTGTATGATCTTCCAGAATTTCATTGATGTTATCCTGCATATTTCTTTCAATCAAAATATTTATCATGGTTGCAGGACTGTCCTTGGCATAAACGTCAATTTCTTTTCCTGATTGATCCAATGCCTTCTGTACGCATACATTAGTCAGTATCGTTTCACATTCCTTCGTTTCCTTATCATACACGGAGATATCGATTCGGTCACCTTTTCTTAAAATGCCGCCCACAGCCTCAGCCAAATCCGTCACCTTAACGGCTATCTCTACGGGCTCCGACAGTTCCTGTATGCTGTAATCCTTCGTCCGTATGTCCGAGTGGGATAAAGCTTCATTCTTTAAAAGGTCATCGGTTATCACCTTGTTCTCCAATATATTAAGCTTTGTGACAGGCTCTTCCATGGATTGGCTTGCCATCACTTCTCCCAGATAAAAGAACTCTTCCAAATTCTCTTTTGAAATCTCCGTGCCGGCCATAATATCCCTTTTGGCACGTACGACGGTTGTCTTTTCATAATTTTTCAGCATACCTGCTTCTATATTGATTAAAATAACAAACAGGATCACAGCTAATATAAAGCTGATTAAGAGTTTATTTAAATTAATTTTTTTGTTTTTCCTGTTTATCCCTATATGTTTTTCCCTATGAAGCATAAATCTCCCTTCTTATTTCATTTTGTATGAAAGTATTCCGTATTAATAAATAATATCATTATTCACAATGTCCACACTATTTTCCTTATAGACATAATATTCCTCATCCTGATAGCCCTTAATGGAAAATCCGATTTTAGAATATATGGTGGTACTGTATATACATTTATTATCCGGTGTATACAGCAATCCTGTACTGTCAGGATATTCATTTATGGTGGAATTTCCAAGGCTGTCATAGCTTATTTGAGTTATATCATTATCTTTTACGTTATAAACAATAAAGGTATCTATGGTGACCTTCCCCTTCATCAGACCAACTTTATCCGGATTAAAGCTTCCATCCAGATTTAAATTATCCCTCAAAGCCTCCTGAAAAATCCGGTAAGCATCGTCACTGCTTTTGATTACAATTTCATTGGTGGAGCCGAACTCCTCCAAATCTATGACGGCTGCTGCCAAATTGGAGGCTGCTATAGCGTCTTCTACCGTATATTTGGTGATTTTGATTACATGGAGCCGATAAATAAAGAGGATGAGAATGACAACTATACCTGCCAGGAGGAGGGCTAAGGAGTACTCCACAGACCCCTTATCCTTCATGCCCTCTTTCGTCAGCTCTTTTGTTCCCTCTTTTGTTAAAGCTTTTATTCCAGCCTCCGTTTTTTCTTTACCTACGTCCTTCCGCTCCTTTTTAAATAAAATAAATTTGATTATTTTATCTGCAGCGGTTTTTATTCTGCTCAGGCTATCGAACTTTTCCACCTCCTTTAATGTTTTCCGGTAGAGGTTCTTTTTATGTCTATGGGAATTACTGCCTGCTCTTTCTTTAGGGCAAAGGCCTGTAAAATCTTATAGTTATAGATAGAAAAGTTGCCGCTGATGCATAGTGTTATTTCCTTACCATAACATACGGCTTCCCTCGTAGAACCAAATAAGGATATCTCACTAAGGCCTGCCTCCTGCAGCTCCGTCACCAGCCGGTCTTCATCCGCAGGCACCAGATAACCGGTGGTTTCCATTCGTAAAATGTATTTTCTGGCTATCAGATCAATGGCTTCCTTCCGGTTGATATTGGCCATCCAGCTTGTAAATATAACGGAAACCACTGCCACCAGTATAATGGTGATAATGGCGGGAAATATATGAGTCAGGTTACCCTTGTCCTTTTTTAACAGTCTGCTCACTTTTTACCTCTTTCCCCTCTCAGGACATGGAAAATAAATCACTGATATTATTCTTGGTTGCCTCCATTAAATCCGTCATAATATCACTGATCTGATTACGAAATAAAATGATTAAGGCAACGGCTATAACGGCCAGCCCCACTTCTGCTATAATTTCCTTGCCTCCGGAATCCTTTTTTATCAGTCCTGCTGTTAACCTGGGGCTGCCAAATCGCCTTATTTCATACGCCTTTTGCTGATGAATATTCAATGCTCTGTTTTTTCCTCTTTCTTTCATTTTCTTTCCTCCGATTTTCTCTTCTTATGAATTTTCTTTTATATCTTCTTATAGCCTTTTATCAACTATTCTCTATGTATTTTCTTATAAATCAGCTAAAGAACCTGCTATTTCCGTACCCAGTCCATATATACAGATAGCCAGGACACCAATAAACAGGAGCATTTGGAGAATTTGTATTTTTCGATCCAGTTTTTCCTTATCCTTTAAATAGATAGCATGCTGCATATCCTTCATCTGTCCCGATAAATCCGACAATATCTGCACGCTTTGGCCGCTCTCCATGGACTGCTTGATAATCATGCATAGAATATCAATATATTTGTTTTCAAATTGCAGGTTAAATTCATCCAATGCCGTTTCTATATCGTTTTTCGCAATAATTTTACTGTTTAATTCCAGTAATGCCGTTTTTAAGCGCCTGTTTTTAACAGCGAGGTAACATTCCGATAAAGAAGAGGTGATATATACACCTGCCTTTGTCTGTATGCGGAGGGTATCATAGATACTTTTGATATCCTCCATCATGTCATCATTGTCACTTCGATTGGAAAAATTAAGAATCATTTCCGGTATATAGAATCCCAGCAAGAGCCCCGGAAAAATAAACCACAGGTATCCTGTCGTCAGGATTACCAGCATACATACAAGGCTTGCGAAAATCTTCATCAT
>CAMJWQ010000367.1 GCA_946409475.1 uncultured Lachnospiraceae bacterium | reverse complement strand
AAACAGTATTTTTAATAGCTTTTATACTATTGATGGTTTTAGTGGCGGCCATTACCTTCTTATTATATTTCAAAATCCTGCCGGTAAAGTCTAAAAATAAAATACCATCGAATAATGTAAGAAAAATTTTTAAAAAGGATAAAAGTGGTGGGGTGCATTTGGAAGCGAATTCGGATATTGACTTTTGTGAAACCGGCACGAATGAAGAAATAGCAGAAACTATGTGTAAAAATGAAGAAGATAAGCAGGAATTATATGGAGATACAATAATATTATCATCTGTGCCTCAAACGGGTATAAGAAAACTGTATAAAGTAGATGCTAACAGTACTTATAAAAATGAGATAACTATTGATAAAAATCCCTTTCGTATTGGAAAAATAAGAGATATGGTAGATGCTGTAATAGATGCGGCTCAAATCAGCAGAGTGCATGCCAGAATTATGAAGGCAGGAGATGAGTATTTTATCATGGATATGAATTCTACTAACGGAACCTTCGTAAATGACCTGCAGATTATAGGAAATGACCGGATTTTGTTGGAGGAAGGGGATATCATTTACTTCGCAGATATTGGGTATCAGTTTAAATAATTTTTTAATCAATGCAGGTCTTGGAATTCTGTGTTGACAGCGAAAAGTTTAAGTGATAAGGTCGTTATAGAATTAAGCCCAGAAAATGAAACCGGATGAGAGTGTGATGCAGGTGAAGGAAGCTGTATACAGACAATTAACAGAATATGGATATCGTCTTATACCGACCATACATAACCAGGTGAATGTATATTATAAAGTACTGCCTGAGGTAACGGTTGTTATTCCGATTATTTATGATAATACGGATAATGAGCTTTCGTATCCGGAATATAGGGGTCTGCAAATTCAAATTCAGGATTATTTTTTCAAAGAGAACCATGACAGGGTGAATATGCTTACAGTAATCGTAACAGACGAGCCACAAAAGGCCAAAGTGTTACTTCAGGATAACATGGCCTGGATTTTCGATACAAGGGATATGCGATTATTGATATACGAAAATCAGCCGATGGAATTTTATGATTTAAAACCATTACTTTTAGAATTAATTGACGATAAATTTTCTGAATCCGTTAATAAATTTAAAAAAGGAATTATTCGCGAAAATTTTTCGCCTGTAAATTTTGGTATTATCCTGGTCAATATTATTACCTTTCTGTATTTAGAGGCAATAGGGTCAACACAGGATGTAAGATTTATGCTTGATCACGGTGCATTATATGCCCCTTTTGTAAAGGAATTAGGACAATATTATCGTCTTTTCACCTGTACTTTTCTTCATTATGGAATAGAACATCTGTTGTCCAATATGGTCGTATTATTCTTTATTGGGGACAATGTGGAGCGCGGTATCGGAAAGATAAAATATCTGCTGTTGTATTTGTTAAGTGCCATGGCGGGAAGTACGGGTTCCTATCTTTACAGTTATTTTACGGATGCCAATATTGTATCCGCAGGATCATCGGGTGCTATCTTTGGAGTTATCGGTGCCCTTTTGTATATGGTCATTATAAATAAAGGTAAAATAGAGGATATGACAACCATGCGGATCGTCTTATTAATTATTTACAGCTTATATGAAGGCATTACCGGAGTAGGCATTGATAATTTTGCCCATATTGGCGGTTTGATTGCAGGTTTTTTCTTATGTATGTTATTATATAGAAAAGAAAAGCCGAATTAAAAAATAAAGCAGAGAGGTGTCTTATGAAGATAAATATCTACTATGGAGGAAGAGGAATCCTTGATGATCCGACTTTGTATGTTTTGAAAAAGATGGAGTCGGTATTTGAAGAGCTGCGTGTTAAGGTAGAAAGATTTGATTTATTTGAACAGAAGAATACGATCAGCAGCCTTCCCCAAACATTAAAGGATGCGGATGGTATCATCTTAGCGACCACAATTGAATGGTATGGAATAGGAGGCTGCATGCAGCAGTTTTTGGATTCCTGCTGGCTTTACGGAGATAAAGAAAAAATCAGTACCTTATACATGATGCCGGTAGTTATGTCCACCACCTATGGGGAGAGAGAGGGTAAGCTGAGCTTGATAAATTCCTGGGAAATACTGGGAGGAATTCCCTGCAACGGAATATGCAGCTATATAGAAGATGCGGTCTCCTTTGAAATGAATAAAGAATATGCGGCAATTATTGAAAAAGAAGGAGAAAATTTATATCGTACCATTTCTCAAAAGATACGTGTTCTTCCGACCAGCAATCAGGCCGTAAAACAAAATATTTATATGACTCAAAATATTGATTTAACACCTCAGGAGTCAGAGCAATTGTCAAAATATGTAGCGGATGAGACCTTTGTTCAGAAACAAAAGGAGGATATTAAGGAGCTTTCCAGTCTGTTCAAGAGCAAATTGGAAAACAGGGATTTTAATGAAGAGGATGATTTTTTGTATGACTTTAACAGTCATTTTAAAAAACAGGAAGATTTTAAAGCTGTCTACAAGATAATGATAAAGGAAAAGGATAAGCCCCTTGTCATTGAGATTGAGAATGATAAGTTGAACTGCTATTATGGAGAGCTGGAAAATGCCGATGTGATTGCAAAACTGTCCGAGGAAGTTATGAATCATATCATATTTGGAAGGATGACCTTTCAGAGAGCATTTATGTCAGGTGAAATGACAGCAAAGGGTAACTTTAAGACCCTTAGAATGCTTGATCAAATATTTGAATTTACAAAATAGGCAGTTTAACCGTAAAAGTGGTACCCTTCCCTTCTTCTGATGTAAATGTAATCAAACCGTCATGAGCGTCAATAATACGCTTAGATATAGCCAGTCCTAAACCGGACCCGGATTCCTTAAAGGAAACAAAGGGTGAGAAAATATCTTTCGCATGTTCCTTTGGAATGCCTCTTCCGTTATCGGCAATGTTTATTTCCACATATTCATCTGTGGCAGATAAATCAACGCAGACAATACCTTTTTCATCGATAGCTTCACAGGCGTTTTTTAAAAGATTAATAAAAACCTGCTTCAGCTTGGTGGAATCACCAATTACGATAGGTATATTAGGCTCGGCATGAAATAATATGCTGGTATTAATTTGAAAGCATTTTGCTTCATTGCTGGTAACGAGAAAGGATAGCATTTCCTTTATATCAATAGTGGTAACTGTTAATTTATCTCCCTTATTAAAAGAGGACATATCGGATAGAAGTTTTCTTAAATATTCTACGTCCAGTAATATTTCATTCCAGTATTTGAATTCTTTTACTTCAGGATGCTGTGATTGGATTAATTGCAAAGAGCTATAGATTAATGTCAGGGGATTTCTTATTTCATGGGACATTTTGGACAACATGAAAATGTAGTCATCTGATAAAGCATTGATGACTGGCTTTGCTTCCGGAAATTTTTTAGTTAATTGTTCTATTTGCGATTTTGTATTTGTACTTATCATTTATTAATCCCCCTATGTATGAGTTTATCATTTTGTAATATTATTGACAAACAAAAATGATTTACATGTTATGACAAAATTATGT
>CAMJWQ010000366.1 GCA_946409475.1 uncultured Lachnospiraceae bacterium | reverse complement strand
AAAAGATTTTTTATTGTATTATAAAATTAATATGGGATATAATAAAAATGGAATTAGAATGAATGGTATCATATGAACACTTGGCGAGATATTTTCGGGCCGGGTGAGAATATATACCTGGCCACTTAGTGAGGTAGTGTTCGAATTTAGTGGACAAGATATCATAATGAGGATTTGTTCCATGAGTTTAAAAATTAAAAGAGATGTTCATGAATATGGAAAAGAAATTTTAAAATGTGAAAAGTATCAGGCATTGGATACTTTTATTCAACATGGAAATATTTCATGTAAAAAGCATAGCATTAGGGTAGCCCACATTAGTTTAAGTATAAATAGATTTTTGAAACTAAATTGCAATGAAAAGTCTTTAGTAAGAGGGGCTTTATTACATGATTATTTTCTATATGATTGGCATATTAAAGAAAAGTGGCATAATTGGCATGGATTTCGGCATCCTAAAATTGCCATGAAAAATGCCATAAGAGATTTTGCGGTGACGGAATTAGAACAGGATATTATAAAAAAACATATGTGGCCGTTAACCATTATACCTCCAAGGAGAAGAGAATCCTGGATTGTCAGTATTGCTGATAAATATTGTTCCACTATGGAAACCATAAAGGGGTTATATAATGCTGTTTAAAGATTTAAAAGATTACGGGAATTCGGATTTTTATCCCTTTCATATGCCCGGACATAAGCGAAATATGAAGGGATATTTATTAAAGGAAGCCTTCGATTTAGATATTACGGAAATTGAAGGTTTTGATAATTTACACCATCCTATTGGAATTATAAAAAATATGCAGGAAGAAGCTGCAAATGTCTTTCAGTCGGAAGAAACTTATTTTTTAGTAAACGGAAGTACGTCCGGTTTATTAAGTGCTATTTGCGGAACAACAACGAAGGAGGGGACACTTTTAATGGCAAGAAATTGTCATAAAGCAGTTTATCACGGAGTTTTCCTCCAAAGACTACATGCAGAGTATATTTATCCACAATATATTGAAGAATATAGTTTAAATGGTGGATTAAATCCCCGGGAAATAGAAGCATTGTTGAAAAAAAACAAAAATATACAAGCCGTATTAATTACTTCTCCCACATTTGACGGAGTTGTATCGGATGTAAAGGAAATTGCACGAGTTGTTCATCGGTATGACATACCCCTTATTGTGGATGAGGCCCATGGATCGCATATGGAATTTCATGAGTATTTTCCTCAAGGAGCAATATCGCAAGGTGCAGATATCGTTATACATAGTGTTCATAAAACATTGCCATCTTTAACACAAACGGCATTATTACATATTAACGGTAATTTAGTAGACAGGGAAAAAATAAAAAAATATTTATCCATATTTCAAACCAGCAGTCCTTCTTATTTATTAATGGGCAGTATTGATCAGTGTATAAAAATAATTAAAAAAGACGGAGAACGCTTATTTTCTGATTTTTCATCCCGACTTAAAGATTTTTATAAGGATACAATTGATTGTAAACATTTGAGGATATTAAATCCAGGTAGTCGTAGAGAAAATTGTGTCTTTGATTTTGACAGATCAAAGGTCTTAATATCCTGTAAAAATACAAATATTACAGGTGCTGAGCTGTATTATGATTTATTAAAAAATTATCATTTGCAGATGGAAATGGCGGCTTTCGATTATGTTTTAGGAATGACCTCTATAATGGATACACATGCAGGATTCGATAGATTGATATATGCTATTAAAGAGATTGATTCTAAAATTTATAATATAAAAAATTTTGATGATGAAAAAGCGTCATTGGACTATGAGACTATTAAAGAAAAAAGGTTTAGTAAAGCAATCATCAGCTATACGATAAGTCAGGCAAATGAATATGAAAGTGAAGTAATTAATCTAAAATACGGCGAGGGACGAATTTCAGGAGAATTCATTTATTTATATCCACCCGGGATACCCATACTTGTCCCTGGTGAGGTTATATCGCAAGAAATAATAAAAAAAACCGGATTGTATATAAATATGGGACTGGAAGTGCAGGGATTGGAAGATTATACAAATTCTAAAATTAAAGTACTGAAAACAGATTAAATTTTAATGCAGTAATGAGGAGCATAGAGCAGCTGTCAATTCTGGCTGTTCTGTGCTTTTTTGATTTATAGGAGGTAATTTCCTTGATACCGATAAAAAACAAATGAATTATTTATTACTATAATGTGACAAAAAAGAATTACTATCAAATAAATAAGTTACAGTTTGGACAGCGGAATCAAGCTTGCATGGTTGAACCGCAGCTACTATAATGTAGGTAATGCCTTTATATCTTGACAAAGTAAAAAAAAGGATATAAAATAATAATAATTATTACTATTTTTACATAAAATAAATAGTAATTAAAATTAATTGAAAAAGGAGGGAGAACTATGAATAACTTAAAATACAGCAGGCAAAGAGAATCAATTAAAAAATTTTTAGCTGAGAGAACGGATCATCCGACTGCTGACACTGTGTATATGAATATCAAAGAACAGTTTCCCAATATTAGCTTAGGTACCGTATATAGAAACCTTTCCCTTTTAGCTGAAATAGGGGAAATCAGAAAAATTAATACAGGGGATAGTGCAGATAGATTTGACGGAAATGTGAAGCCACATTATCATTTTATCTGTAAAAAATGCAATCAGGTTATGGATTTGAAAATGGAAGATTTAAATCAGATAGACCAAATAGCAAACGAATCATTTGAAGGTAAGATAGAAGGACATTTTACTTACTTTTATGGGATTTGTCCGTCCTGTTTAGAAAAAAAAGAAGATAAATAGTAAGAAGATATGGATCATTAAATAAAAAATATTAAAAAATGGCAAAAAGGTATTGACGGTAAATAGTATTTGTGCTATATTAATATCAGTAACAATTACTATTATTAGTAAAGAGTTGAAAGGAGATTTTTAAAATGAAGAAATTTGTATGTCAAGTATGTGGTTATGTTCATGAAGGAGATTCAGCACCGGAGGTCTGTCCAATCTGCAAGGCACCGGCATCTAAATTTACAGAGCAGTCCGGAGAAATGGAATGGGCAGCTGAGCATGTTGTCGGAGTAGCAAAGGGAGTGAGCGAAGATATCCTTAAAGATCTCAGAGATAATTTTACCGGTGAATGTTCAGAGGTAGGAATGTACTTAGCAATGGCAAGAGTCGCACATAGAGAGGGATATCCTGAAATCGGATTATATTGGGAAAAAGCAGCTTACGAAGAAGCAGAACATGCTGCAAAATTTGCTGAATTATTAGGAGAAGTGGTTACTTCCAGCACAAAGAAAAATTTGGAAATGAGAGTAGATGCGGAAAACGGAGCAACGGCAGGGAAGTTTGATCTGGCTAAGAGAGCAAAGGCCGCAAATCTGGATGCTATCCACGATACCGTACATGAAATGGCAAGAGACGAAGCTCGTCACGGAAAGGCATTCAAAGGTCTTTTAGAGAGATATTTTGGATAAATAGGGATTTAGCGCGGTAACATATCAGTTCAAGATTCAGGATTTTTTAAATGAAGGCTG
>CAMJWQ010000365.1 GCA_946409475.1 uncultured Lachnospiraceae bacterium | reverse complement strand
CTCTAGATGTAATAATATGGTATATATGGATTAAATATACATATATCTGTTGCCTCTGATTTTATTTCAAAGGAGTTTAAAATGGACCACGCCGCTGTCAATAATTATGACGAAATGGAAATCAGCTTATCCGACTTATTTTATGCCATTTACAAAAAAATTTTTTTTATTTTTCTTACCGGTTTATTATTTGCCTCTCTTGCTTATCTTTACAGCAAGAATATGATACGGCCAATCTATGAATCCACGGCTAAGCTGTATATTATTAACAGGCAGACAGACGGTGTTATTACCAGCGCGGATTTAAGCTCAGGCAGTCAGTTGACAAAAGATTATAAAGAGCTTATCTTAAGCCGTATTGTTACGGAGCAGGTAATTACTGATTTAAATCTAAATGATACCTATGAACAGTTCCAAAAAAAAATCACGGTTAATACGCCTGCGGATACCCGGATCATTGAAATCATCATAAGGGATGTATCTCCCGGCACGGCGAAGCTGATAGCCGATCAAATTGCCGAAGTTTCCGTAAATAAAATCAGTGATGTTATGGAAACGGAAAAGGCTAATATTATTGATTATGGTAATATACCCTTAAATCCTGTTTCCCCGCAAATACTTTATAATACCCTTATTGGATTTATTTTGGGCTTCTTAATTTCCTGTATGTTATCCATAGTCATTTATTTAAAAGATGACAGTATAAAAACGGAAGAGGATATTGAAAAATATCTGTCCGTCAGCACCTTAAGCTGTATACCTTTGACCGCAGTTCATCAGGTAAAGCGTAAAAGAAATAAAAAAAGCCAGGGAGGAGTCCCATGAAAAATGTGTCGGTAAAAGAAGCTTTCCTATCAGATTTTTTAACAAATGAGGCCTTCAAAGAATTAAGAACCAATATTCAATTTTGCGGAAATCATGTTAAAAAAATAATTATTACGAGCAGCGTCCCCAATGAAGGGAAATCCTATATAGCCTATCATTTATCCTTATCCATTGCCGAGGCAGGTAAAAAAGTTTTATTATTGGATTGTGATTTAAGAAATTCTTTATTAATCAGCCAATTTCAAATATCCGATGAAATAGACGGACTGTCTCATTATTTATCCGGTCTATCCGATTATGAAGACATCTTATGCAAAACGAATATTGATAATTTGCATGTAATTTTTTCAGGTCATGTACCGCCTAATCCAACAGAGCTTCTGGATAACGATAGTTTTAAAAATTTAATAACGGACTTATCACCTGCTTATGATTACATCATAATGGATACACCTCCCTTAGGCGGAATCATTGACAGCGCATTAGTCGCAAAAAACTGTGACGGAGCCATAATGGTTATTTCTTCAAATAAAATCAGCTATAAATATGCGAAAAAAACGAAGGAGCTGCTTCTTAAAAGTAATTGTAAAATTTTGGGTGCCGTATTAAATAAAGTGAACAGAAATAAAAATAAAATTTATAAAAAATATTATAATGCCTATTATAAAAAAGGAAAGAACTATTGAAAATAACGTAATGCTCCTAAATAACCCTGCCGGTACAGATACTGATAGGTTTCATCCTGAACCGTAATATCAAAATCAACGGAAGAAACATCTGCCGTATCAATGATAATGGTTCTGCTTACATCATGGGGATTACGTTTGAAAATATCCTGCTGCACATGCAGCTGGGATAAGTATAAATTTTTGATATAGCTTAATAAATTGTCTATTTTATGATATCTTATTTTACCTAAAAATCTGACTCCCAGGGTTTCGTTATTAACACCCGGGATTTTATATTGTTTAAATTTCATGGAATCAAAAATATGTATCGGATAATTCCACATAATACCGCCATCACAAAAAATATCGGATTTATCCGCAGCCGCATCCTTCTCTTCCGATTTAACAGCTTCAAAAAATAATGGTATTGACATAGAAATCCTGACAGCCTCCGCCACCTCTAAATCAGGTGATGTTTCGTAACAGAAAACCTGGGAAGTCCGGTAGGATACGTTGGTGCCTACGACATATAAATCAAGGAAAGGCCTTTTTCCTTTATGTAGGTCCGGATTTTTAAAATCAGCGAAGGTATAGGGCGGTTCCTTTAAGGAGGTATCAAATTGGGATTCTATTTGTTTTTGCAGCCAGCTATATAAATAATTACTGGAGAACCATCCGTAATTATTAAGCAATCGAATAACACAATTATAATCACCAAATAGGTTTTCCAATTCACTGCTAAGAGCCTCTGAAATATTTAAAGAGCTAATAGTAAGGTCTTTTCCGGGTATCTTTTTATAATCAAGAGTATCTGCCATTTCTTTCACTTTTTCAAAGGTCATGTTCAAGCTTGCCATACAAGCTGTTATTGCACCTGCCGAGGTTCCTGCAATTCTCTTCACATTTTTAAATATGCCTGTTTCATATAAATATTGCAATACTCCTAAATAGGCGATACCTAAGACCCCTCCGCCTCCAAAAACTAAATTTTTATAATAAATAAGCCTCAATCCCTATATATTATTTTTAAAGTATATGCATTTTAATAATTTTATATCCCAGTCAACATGCATTCGCGTGCATATCCCGGAGGATTTTATTTTATAGCATGCCATTTCCTATGAAATAAAAAAGAAAATGGTTAATTATGTCATAATTTATAGATGAATAAAGATTGAAAAAGAGTAAGACTTGCTTTATACTACATGTTGGATGTTAATTAATGGAATTAAAGTAAAATAATTCTAAATGTTATCATAATAAGTAAAATCTATAAACCGATAAGGCAAATAATCCCATGGAAAGAATAGTAGATATTCATTCTCATATATTACCCGGAACAGATGACGGAGCATGTGATATGGAAATGTCAAAAAAAATGCTGCACATTGCTTACCATGAGGGAATCCGGACTATTATTGTTACTCCTCATTATTCTCATCATTTTACGAATACCCGTGAGGTAATAGATAATGCCATGAAGCCTGTTCAGGCATGGCTTCGGGATACCTATCCGGATATGTGTATATTACCGGGCTGTGAACTTTTTTACAGCAGCGGGGCTGTTGGACTTTTAAAGGAAAATCTTATTTACACATTAGCTGATTCTAAATATATCCTGGTGGAGGTGCCTGTAACAGAAAGCTATAAAAAAATAAAAGCAAGCTTACAGGCTTTCCTATATAAGGGCTATCA
Source organism: uncultured Lachnospiraceae bacterium (assembly GCA_946409475.1). Classification (GTDB taxonomy): domain Bacteria; phylum Bacillota; class Clostridia; order Lachnospirales; family Lachnospiraceae; genus CAMJWQ01. Next base: position 377 of record CAMJWQ010000365.1, on the reverse strand, counting down.
TCCTGTTTTAGCACATGCGGAACGATATGAGCAGATCCATAATTTGAATTCACTGGTATCCTTAAAGGAAATGGGTGTATACATACAGGTTAATGCAGGCAGTATAACGGGAAAATCAGGTTATCTGTTAAAAAGAAGAGCCAGAAAATTATTGCGGAGGAATTTCGTGGACTTCATTGCGACAGATGCTCATGGAATAAAAAAACGGGCACCGGAATTAAAGCAATGCATTGCGTATTTAAGAAAAAATTATGGTGATGAATTTGTTAAACATATCTTTGTTACCAATCCTTTGAACATAATAAATAATAAACAGGAAAAGAGATGACTTTCATTAAAAATTTAAGAGAAGGGGGTGTTTTTATTTACTTATAGGA
>CAMJWQ010000364.1 GCA_946409475.1 uncultured Lachnospiraceae bacterium | reverse complement strand
CTTTGAAGAAGGAGATAATATAGATAGAAAAGCCAGCGTCGAAAAAAGCAGGGATACCCACAAATTCAGTATCAATATTAAGGGGAAAAAAGAAAATGATATGGAAAAAGTGAACGAAAAGCCTAATAACGAAAAGCAGAAAAATCGGATTCAAAAAGATTATACGGGCAAAGGGAAGAATTATGTGCAGATACGGCGGTTAATGAATGAAATCATAAGAGAAAACGATGAGGAAAGCAGTAAAAAATCCATACTTGATTCCCTGAAAAAGGCTTTGGAGGAAAAAGGAAAGAAGGAATTGGAAAATATCATTTTACATATCCCGGAGAATCTGAGTAAAGAGCAGTATAAAAAATTTAAAGAAATAATGGAAGAATATAAGGAAATAGATAACAGTCCTTATTTAAAAATACTTAAAAATAAGCGGGATGCGGCCGAAAGACAGGAAATTGCTTCTTACATGAAAGGGTTTCAGGCAAGGGACAGGGAAGCCTTGTCAGACCTTTACCAAAAACTAAAGGAGCAGGATTTTGAGGAGAGAAATGTAAATACTTATCTCGAAAATATACGGGATAAGATTTATGACTTAGATGAGGCAGCCATTAACAGAATCTGTCCGGAACCGGCTGAGGTTGCATTTAATGAAGGATTACGGGCTTATGAAGAGATCCGGTCGGGAAATTTCCTGCCGGAATTAAAAGACAATGTTCTGGGAATGCTTGAAAAGCGGCTGGAGAAAATAAAGATGGATGAATGTGAGCAGTTAGTAAAAAAGCTTTCCCGGGACCTGATACAAATCACGGAAGGAAATCCCAGAATACATTTTTATGAAGTCAGAAAAATAAATAAAGGAATAGAGGAGGATGGGGAATACCAAATCATTCGAAAGGCATTGAGTACTTATGCATCAGGCATGGAGAAATACGAATATCCCATTGTTATCTGTGATTCTTCTTTGACCGGGAGGGGAAGAGGAGGCTTTGTGTTAACCCCGGATCATTTATTTTACAATACCCTGGTAGAAGACGGAGTGATGAACGTAAAGGATGTTAGGGATGTATTCGCAGGCTCCGGCTTATTCGGAAAGGGAATTTATGTTGATTATAAAAAAGCAGGGAAAGTGAAAATTTCCGATGCTCTGTCACTGCATAAGACAGAGATGGCAACCTTTGCGGAAATATTGAATAATTTTGTATATTACCTGAAGGAAAAGCCGGAATCCAGAAGTATATCCTATCTGGCAGAGGAAAAACATTTGGTTAAATGCTGTTACAGATGTGGCTATGAGTTCAAGGCAGGTAATATCTGTCCGAAATGCGGCAGTAAATATAATGAATAATATATACGGATGTATGATATACGGCCGTGTCCAATTTTAAATTGCCTGGTGTATAGAAACCATAAAATAATAAATACTATCTTTATAAGCAAAAGAATCAGTAATAGGAGGAGTTTCTATGCCGGATAAAGATCATAGGATAAACAATCAGGTTAAGGAAGAAAAAAGAAATCTCATTCATCATAATGATAACGAATGTCCCCAAAAGGATGAAAATGGGAACTGTAAGGTGCCGGGTGTATACAGTGATTCCGACCCAATAGGGGGAGGGTGAATATTTCAGATCGTATTCCGCTTTTAGCGGATTACGATCTGAAATAAATATCTTTATGGGAGATTTTATGTATTCCCTTTTTGTTTATTATATCGGCTTTGCATAGTAGGAATATAGGTAAAGGGAGTACCCTCTTTTAATATTTTTCCTGAGGAGGTAACCTGATCTACTTCAAGGATATCCCCAAGGCGGATGCTGTTTTCCGGTAAGGCCAGGGTATTTTCATTTACAAATTTGGTATCCACCTTTTCGTCGTTTACGCTAACCTGGCTGGAAGAATTAAAATTCTCTCCTTTAATTACGATAACACCCTGGCTTTGTGAGGAAACCGTTGATATGGTAATGGGATTTACACCCATTTGCAGGGAGGCCTCTTCATAGGGAGCTTCTCCTCCATATACATATTTTTCACCATAAAGCATGTCATATTGCAATGCTTCCAAATCGGAATAGTAATCCTTTGTTCCCATTCTTGTCTGATGATAATTCATAAGAGTTCCCACATGAATGCCGGCCTTATCCAATGCTTCCGATGCCAGCTGGTAGGAGGTTATATTCTGATCCTCAGACTGCAGGCCCCAATTATTCCATATAACGTATTCCGTCTGATATAAGGAATTATTAGCAAGATTTTTTTCCTCTAACCCAAGAGAAGGCATATGATCACCGAACAAAATAAGCATTGTTTTTTCCGGGTAGTTTGAAAGAACGGTAACAAGAGCTCCGACAAATTGATCTACCTCATGTATTTGATTTACATAATAGGTAATGGCATTGGCTTTGGCCTCATTATCGGTTCCCGATACGGTAATTTCAGGATTTTCAAGAATTTGCTCGGCAGGATAGCCTCCATGAGATTGAACCGTAATGGTATAAATAAAGTCCTGTTTTTCAGTAGCATTAAGACAATCCATAATACTGTCCTTTAATACCATATCTTTTGCCCATCCGATAGGATTAAATTCTGTTACATTCATCATTTCCAGAGAGGTAAAGGTATCAATACCCAGCCTGGCAAAAACATTTTTCCTGTCATAAAAGCTGGCGACGTTATTATGTATGGCGTGGGTAGAGTATCCGATGCTTTTCAGATCATAAGCTACACTCTCACATACGTTATCCTTCATAACCGTTTTATAAGGATATTCTCCCGGTCCAAAATAACGCAGGCTCATGCCGGTAAGAACCTCAAATTCCGTATTGGCTGTTCCGGCACCGGTAACCGGAACGGTTATATAACCGGAAGTAAAATTATCCTCCAAATCTCGAAAGTTTGGTATGGGATCTTCCGAATACGCAATATCCTTGATCAGTTCAGGATCAAAAAAAGATTCTAATTGTACAAAGATGATATTTGGCAATTCTTCCTCATTATAATGATCCGGCACATCCCTGTTGGCTATCGCCTGTATTTCATTTTCCCCGTAATTATTAGGACAGTCAATTCCCCGGGCTAAAACCGTACACCAGAAACAGTAAGGGAATCCGTAATCCTCATAAGCTATGGCAATATTTCCGAAATAGGAGGATAAAACCCTGTTGGTAATGCACAGCCTGGTAACGGGAATAATGGATAGAAACAGCAATACGACCAGTAAAAGGTGTCTCTTATATTTCATAGGCCCGGAAATTTTAGGACTGCGAATTCCCAAGATAACAAAAACAAAGATTAGGATAACTGCCAAGATGCCTGTAAAAATCATTTGGTCAACGGACATATATTTTGTTGCTAAAGAAAAGGCGCTTTTAATCAGTTTGATATCGGTTCCGGTAAAGGGAGTGGTACGGTACGAAAGAACGGCACCGTTGGCAATGCCTCCTATTATCCATACGGCTCCGATAAGCATGGCCGACAGTATTCGCTTTCGGAACAGATAGCTTAAAGTTAACGTTACAAATATGATAAAAGCATTATAAAGAAATACGTATCTGCTGTCATAAGAATAATGAAA
>CAMJWQ010000363.1 GCA_946409475.1 uncultured Lachnospiraceae bacterium | reverse complement strand
TCTCATTATCATATATGGAAGCGAATTCCTTATAAAGTCCATTTGGATAGATACGAAGCAAAAGAGAACCGCAGAAGAGCAGGCAGAAGCTACCCAAATTGCTTCATCAATAGAAAATACAAAAGCAGTTAATTTTAGCAGCACTGCGATAAATGAAGAATTGAAGGAAAATCTGACAGCACTAAGCGGGGAGGAGCCCAGGATATCGGAAATTTTAAATAATATTAATGAATATCCCGAAAATATTTTAGAAATGCTGGTCAGCAATCAGGAAACCATTGATTTCGTTCTGGACTATCCTGAAAAGAAAAATGAATATAATGAGATTTCCATTAAAGAAGATTATAAGGAAGGAGTCATCCCATTATTTCTCCAATGGGACGAAAGATGGGGATATTGTGATTATGGAGATAACATCATTGCCATTAACGGCTGCGGGCCTACCTCTTTGTCCATGGTACTCGTCTATCTGACGAAGGACCTTTCCTACAACCCGAGAACAGTGGCTGAATTCAGTGAAAGGGAAGGGTATCTGGATGAAAGCGGAAGTACCATGTGGGGATTGATGACAGAAGGCTCGGAAAAACTGGGGATTAATTCAAAGGAGCTTCCGTTAGATGAGAGTACGATAATTAATGAGCTTTTAAATAACCATCCCATTATCTGCAGCATGCGCCCCGGTGATTTTACTACGACCGGGCATTTTATTGTCATAACAGGCTATGGGGACGGTAAGTATACCATTCACGATCCTAACAGTATCATCAGAAGTAATGAGAAGTGGTACTACAAAACGCTCAAGGGTCAGATAAAGAATCTATGGTCCTTTTCCCTTTAATACCGGTTAGCCGTATGGTTCGCAAAAACCATACGGCTGGAAAAATAAATATAAGTAAATGCATGCCGGAGGTAAGCTGTCGGGAATCTATAGGTTTAATTAAGCCTATATTTTTTACAGCAGTAAGTATTATTCTTCCACCTTAATGACGGAAACAGGACATCCCTCCTGAGCCTCAATGGCGCTTTCTTCCGCATCGGCAGGCACTTCATCCACAATTACCTCAGCCAGGTTATCATCAGCCATTTGGAAGACCTCCGGGCAGGTGGCGATACACAGACCACAGGAAATACATCCGTCTCTGTTAATTTCTGCTTTCATATGCAATTCTCCTTTTCTGATTGAATGAATACTGATAGTATACACAAGGTTGGGTGAAATTATTACATTTATGGAATTATTTACGATTGACAGCAATGTCCTCCAGGTATTGGATATAGGTTTCCATAACATCGGATAAATAGGTGTCATAACGCTTAATCCATCCTACGGTGAGCTGTTCCCCGCCTTCAATGGGAATGGATAAAATATTGGGTTCCATATACCTGGGTATTAATAAACCGGTTCCGATATTATAACTGTCGGTATTGGATAATAAATTATTGGTTGCTCCCCGGTCTTTAATATAGATTAGCTTCTCCGGATTTTCAACAACAAGAGATTCTTCCGCAAAATGAAAGGAGGAATCATCCTGTAGATAGGTCAGGCAGGGATAATTTTTTAATTGGGACAAGGTAAGGACAGCTTCACCGGATAAGGGATGCTCCTTTCTTAAAAAGGCATGAAGCTTAACGGATTTTAAAGGTGTAAAAATTAATCCCCTGGAGGTAAAATGTCTCTGAAAAAAAAGTTCCGACATATCGGCAACGGAGAGAATGCCTATGGCGCTTTTATTATTACATACATCGTCAATAACATCAGAGGTTTTTCCTTCCCGAATAAAAAATTCGTATTTCTGGTCCTGAAAGAAATCCATAAGCTTGGCAATAGCCTGTATGGCAAATCCGAAATGCTGGGAGGAGATGGTGAATTTTAAAATATCGGTCGTATTTCTGCGCTTGAAATGATAGGCTAAGGATTCCGCCTGCTCTAAGAGCATTTTTGCATAAGATAATAATTCCAAGCCTTCTGGGGTAAAAACGATACCTTTGTTATTTCTTTTGAGAATAGTAATACCTAATTCCTCCTCCAATTCCCGAACGGCCTTGCTGATACTTGGCTGAGTCACAAAAAGAGCCGCAGCCGTCTGGCTGATGGAATCATGTCTGGATATTTCCACAATATAACGGATTTGCTGTAAAGTCATGAAGAGCCTCCCTATTTGCTATAACTAAATTTTATAGCAAACCATTCACAATGTCAATTTCCGTAATCAAGAAAAGAATGATACAATATACCGAAAGTAAGAAGTATGAAATCATTAATGACCGGAAGAGGAAAGAGGAGAAAAAATTATGAAATATCAATTTTCAAGCATTGTAAAAAATTCGGACCCTACCTATGCACAAAGAATGTATGCCTTAATGAGGGGAGAAGGGGTAATTGCCTTGTCAGGCGGAAATCCGGCAAAGGAAGCATTTCCCGAGGAAGCCATAGAGAAAATTTCTCAGAAGGTAATTAAAGAAGACCCTGTCAGTATTTTTCAGTATACGGCTACGGAAGGCTACTTACCCCTTCGCCGGTTTATCAGCCGGTATTTACAGGAAAAGGGTGGCCTTCATGCTTCTCCTGAGGAAATCCTGATTACCTCGGGAGCACAGCAGGCGGTTGCCTTACTCTGTCAGATTATATGCAATCCGGGAGATATGGTAATTTGTGACAGTGCTTCTTATGTGGGAGCATTAAATACCTTTAAATGCTATGGTATTAAGACCCTGGGTGCTGAAATGGATGAAAAAGGCATGATTCCCGAAGAATTGGAGCGTCTGGCGTCGGAAAACGAAAAAGTAAAAATGATATATCTGATTCCCAATTTTCAAAACCCGACAGGTGTTACCGTTCCCCTGGAAAGGAGAAAGGCCTTATATGAGGTGGCCAAAAAGCATGGATTATTGATAATCGAAGATAATCCTTACGGAGAATTAAGATTCACCGGAGAAAATGTTCCCTCCATAAAATCTTTTGACAGTGAGGATATGGTGGCCTATACGGGCAGCTTTTCCAAGGTAGTGGCACCGGGGCTTAGAGTAGGCTATCTGATAGCCAATCCGGAAATTATTACAGCGGGAATTATGTTCAAACAATTTTCCGACGTACATACGGCAGGCTGGTCACAAAGAATGTGCTATGAATTCTTTACCACCACGGATACAGAGGCGCATATTCAAAAAATACGTAACTTTTACAGTAAAAAATGCCATCTCATGTTAACGGAAATGGAGAAGCACTTTCCGAAGGAAATATCATGGATTGTTCCGGAGGGCGGTATGTTTATCTGGTGTACGGATCAAACAAAATCCATTGACATCATGGAATTAGTGCAAAAGCTGGTGAAACAGGAAAAGGTGGCCATCATACCGGGAGATTTTTTCACTCCGGATCCGGATAAATTAACCCATTCCTTCCGTCTTAACTTTACGGTGCCGTCGGAAGAGAATATCGTAACCGCCATAGCCAAGATCGGCAAGGTTTTAAAAGAAGTATTGCGGGGGTGAGGTGTCATATGAAAATAGTTATCCTGGATGCGGCCATTATTGACCATGGAGATTTGTCGTGGAAACGTTTGGAAT
>CAMJWQ010000362.1 GCA_946409475.1 uncultured Lachnospiraceae bacterium | reverse complement strand
TAATGACATTAATAATAGCCTTGGAGAACGGTAATCTTGACGATGAAGTGGAAGTGTCCCAAATGGCAGCCAAACAGCCTAAGGTACATTTAGGTATGAAAACGGGTGAAAAATATAAATTAAGGGATCTGCTATATTCACTTATGCTGGAATCCCATAATGATTCGGCGGTAGCTATAGCCGAACATATCGGAGGCAGTATAGAAGGATTTGCCAAATTAATGAATCAGAAGGCCCGGGATATCGGATGCTTTCATACTTTTTTTATAACGCCCAACGGTCTGGACGCTGAGGCGGTAATTGAGGAAGATTCCGGTGAAACGGTAAATAAAATGCACTCCACGACAGCATTGGATCTGGCTAAGATATTATCCTATTGCATAAAGGATTCCGAAAAGAAAGAAGAATTTTTAGAGATCACAAGAACTGCCAGTTACAGTTTTTCAGACCTGTCAGGAAACCGGTCGTTTTCCTGTAATAATCATAATGCATTCCTTAATATGATGGATGGCGCCTTAACAGGGAAGACGGGATTTACCAGTAAAGCGGGATATTGCTATGTCGGCGCTTTGGAGAGAGAAGGCAAATGCTTTGTGGTAGCCTTGCTTGCCTGCGGCTGGCCTAATAACAGGAGTTACAAATGGAGTGATATGAAAGAGCTGGTAAATTATGGGATGAACAATTTTGAATATTTCTCCTTTGACAGCATAACCATTGATCAAAATAAGCTTAAGCCTATTCCTGTGGATAACGGGCAAACGGAAAAAATCGGGGGAACTTCTTATGCTGCTTTACAGGTGACAGAGAACAGAGGAAATACCGAATCCGGAAGCGGAGAAAGGCAAAGCAACGGATTACTTCTCAGAAAAGAGGAAACGGTGGAGGTAATTTATGATGTGCCGGAGAATTTGCAGGCCCCCATTGCAAAGGGAAAAGAGATAGGAACCATAAAATATCTGGTGAATGGAGAAGTGTGGAAAGTAAACAATATTGTGACCTCACAGGAAATCGGGAAAATTGATTTTAAGTGGTGCTTTACGAAAATATTTGCCATATTCAGTGTATAAATAGTAATTAAGGCTATAAGGTTAATACCGGATGATGAAAACATTTGTGGGACGTAAGCTACTTATTGTTCCATAGGTGTTTTTTGATTTTACGGGAAAAAGCTGTGTATAAAGTGCGAAAGCCTGCATTTTCCTATAAATTGTTTTAATCGGTAGCGGACGATGTCCGGTAACTATTATAGGAAGCAAAAATAGAAGAAAGTGTATGAAAATACAATGCGGCAGACAACATAGCTGCTATAACGTCTGTGATAAAGCAATTAAATTATTTTACAAAAAAGATTGAATTCTTGCTATGATATTACCAGGTTTTGTGTTATAATCACGTTGTGTGTTAAGTCGTACTGATTTACACTTACTGCTGTAATAAGGAGATATTTTAATATATATGATAAGCAATACAGCAGATAAATAAATAAGAAATAAAATGGAGGGCTGAAAAATGAGTAGTACAGCACAAAACTCAGCAAAAGCAAGAATTGAATCATTGCTTGATGAGAATAGTTTTGTTGAAATTGGTGGACTTGTCAGTGCAAGGGCTACAGATTTCAACTTACAGCAAAAAGAAACCCCTGCCGACGGTGTAATAACCGGATATGGAGTGATAAACGGCAATCTTGTGTATGTATACAGCCAGGATGCATCCGTTTTAAATGGTTCCATTGGCGAAATGCATGCAAAAAAAATTGTTGGTCTTTATGACCTCGCTCTTAAAATGGGAGCCCCGGTTATCGGAATGATTGACTGTGCAGGTATTCGTTTACAGGAGGCTACGGATGCATTAAACGGCTTCGGACAGATTTATTTAAAACAAACAATGGCCAGTGGGGTAATTCCTCAGATTACCGCCATATTCGGCAGCTGCGGAGGCGGACTTGCTGTTTTCCCGGCCTTAACGGATTTTACATTCATGGAAGAGAAAAATGCGAAATTATTTGTTAATGCACCTAATGCCATTGACGGAAATGTGGTGACAAAATGTGATACGGCAAGTGCCGGATTTCAAAGTGAAGAGAGCGGCATTGTAGATGTTGCAGGTGAAGAAGGGACCGTTATCAGCAAGATAAGAGATTTGATTTCCCTGCTTCCTGCCAATAACGAAGACGATTTATCTTATGAAGAATGTTCGGATGATTTGAATCGTGCTTGTGAGGACCTGGAAAATTGTGCGGGAGATACCGCCCTGGTATTATCACAAATTGCCGATAATCAGGCTTTTTTTGAAGTTAAGGCAGGCTTCGCAAAAGAAATGGCAGCAGGATTTATTAAATTAAACGGCATTACGGTAGGTGCCGTAGCAAACCGTACCCGGATTTTCGATGCGGAGGGTAAGGAGGCAGAAAAATTTGATGCTGTATTAACTCCTGAAGGATGTGAGAAAGCGGCAGATTTTATTAATTTCTGTGATGCTTTTGATATACCTGTATTAAGCCTTACCAATGTAACAGGTTTTAAAGCCACCATGGATGCTGAGAAAAAAATGGCTAAAGCAGTGGCTAAATTAACATATGCATTTGCAAATGCGACTGTTCCCAAAGTAAATGTCGTAATTGGAAAAGCTATGGGAAGTGCTTACGTGGCGATGAACAGCAAAGCAATCGGAGCTGATCTGGTATTTGCCTGGCCGGATGCACAAATCGGTATGATGGATGCCGGCCTTGCCGCAAAGATTATGTATGAAGGTGAAAATGCGGAAGTTATCAAAGAAAAGGCTGCTGCCTATGCCCGGCTGCAATCCGGCGTGGAATCCGCAGCAAAAAGAGGATATGTGGATACGATTATAGAGGCAGCGAATACAAGAAAATATGTAATCGGTGCTTTTGAAATGCTGTTCACAAAGAGAGAAGACCGTCCCAGTAAAAAGCACGGAACGGTTTAGTGAGGGGTGATGCTTACTATGAAAAAAATATTGACAATTATTTGTACGCTAACCTGTGTCCTTGCGCTAACGGCATGCGGAGCTAGTAAAGAAGAAAATTTAACATATACGGAAAGCGATCTTCAAAGTCGTGTGGATTTCATGGTAAATTCGGTTTATAATACCTTTACCGATGAACAGACTGCACAATTTAAGGAGGCAGAACCGGAGGAAATTGAAACCCTGTTCAGTGATCAGGTGGGCATAGCTGTCGATGGCGAGGCCTTTATAGCAGGTCTGGATTCCTGGAATATGGCGAAAGAAGATATGGGTGATTTGGTTCAAATCGGAAACTATACCTTTTCATCAGATAACGATGCGATATTGGTAAAGGCTGATTTGACCGGTGCCAAGAGAAATGCGGTTATGACCGTTAATTTTGATAAGAATTTCAAAATAACATCTTTGTCTGCGGACCTGCAGTATTCCTTTGCTGAAAAGATGGAAAAGGCAGCACTAAATACCGTGTTAGGAATGGGAACCGTATTTGTTATTTTGATACTCATCAGTTTTATTATAAGTGCATTTAAGATTATCCCTGTTTTACAGGAAAAATTTGAAAAAAAGTCCCGGCAGGAAATAAAGGAAGAGGCAACAGAGAATGCC
>CAMJWQ010000361.1 GCA_946409475.1 uncultured Lachnospiraceae bacterium | reverse complement strand
GGCCAGAGCCGGTGAGCAGGGATTAGGCTTTAAAGTGGTAGCTAATGAAATAAGAAACCTGTCGGATGAGTCGAAAAAAACGGTGGAGGAGATTAAAACGGTAAATGAAACAATTATAAAGGCGGTGAATCATATCATGAACGACTCCCGGCGGATGATGGATTTTATGAGACAGGATATTAAAAGTGAATTATATAATTTAGAAACAATAAGTATACAGTATGAAGAGGATTCCATAATGATACGGAATCTTATGGATGAATTTCTGGGTATCACCTGTCATGTAAAGGAGGCTGTCGGCGATATCACACTGTCAACGAAACATGTAGACGACGTGATTGCAAAACATTCCGTTAACGTTCAAAGGGTAGCGGAAAATACCGCTGCCGTGGCGGATGATATCTCCAAGGTTAATGGACAAATGCAAAATTGTATGGATGCTACGGAATCTTTATGTAAAATCATTTCAAAATTTACCGTTGTATAAATCAGAATTCTCACCTTAAGGCTGATTGCACGGCAGAATCGGGGCCGCATGGCCGCTCTGTAATTACCTATGAACGAAAGAAAATATGTCGGCTTGCATATTGATTTTAGAAATGATATGATAATATCCATAGGTAAATTGAGGTAATTGCCATGGTTAAATTATATTTACAAATAACCAAATTTCTGAAGGAATTAAAAAGAGATCATGCCAGTGCGTATGCTGCACAGGCATCTTATTTTATTGTACTTTCTTTTATTCCTTTTACCATGCTTTTAATGACTCTTGTGAAATTTACACCCATTACCAAATCCAACCTATTGGAATTTGCCGTAGATTTATTGCCGTCCACAATAGACCCTTTAGTAATCGGGGTTATTGATGAGGTTTATAAAAAGACGGTAGCAGTAGTCTCGGTAACGGCAATTCTGGCTATCTGGTCTTCGGCAAAAGGATTTTTAGCCATCATAAACGCACTTAATACGGTATATGATGTAAAAGAAACGAGAAATTATTATATTCTTCGGATTCGTGCGGCAATTTATACCCTGTTATTTATAATAGCCATCATTTTATCTTTTTCAATATTGGTATTTGGAAATTCCATCCATAGCTTTTTGCAGGATAATTATCCTTTCATTGCCAATATATCCGGTTTCATTATTAGAATACGCTTAGTGTTTATTCTGCTGGTCTTAATATTATTTTTCAGCATTATCTATCATTTTGTTCCTAACAGAAAATCTTCATTCAAATGCCAAATACCGGGAGCCGTGGTGTCGGCCGTTTCCTGGTATGCTTTTTCCTATGGCTTTTCCCTATATGTGGATCATTTCACCGGGTTCTCCAATATGTATGGCAGCCTTACGACGTTAATTATAGTTATGCTTTGGCTTTATGGCTGTATGTATCTTATGTTAATAGGAGCAGAAATAAACTCCTATTATGAAGTCTTATTTAAAAAATATTTACAGTAATTTAAGAAGCCAGTCCATTGCATAGCTTTCCGTATCCTCCGGATGTTCCGTTACAGAAACGGGAGTATGCCCTTTATTGGGATAGGTCACCAGAGTAATATCGCATCCGGACTTTAATAGTTTTTGATAAAGCCTATCAGAACCGGATTTAATGATCTCACTTTCTAATTCCCCGTAATAAAGCCAGACAGACGTATCTTGAAAGCTCTCAGGTGTTCTGCACTCATAAAGACAGCCGCCCAGTATGGCACAATGAAAAAACGCATGGTTATTTTCTATCAGTTCACAGGCAAATTTGGCACCATTGGAGTGTCCATATAAAATGATGGTATCTCTATTTATATTTTCTTCTTCCTCCAGTACATTTTTTATAAGGGTCATGTATCTGTCGGTATTGGTATAATAATCTTTGTTTGAAATCAGGAGCAAAATATAAGCCCCGCCTAAAGTATCCTGAAAATTTTTTTCTTTAAAAGGAAGAGCCAGGGTGTCTAAAGCCGTATTTTGACCAAAGGCCCCATGAAGTACGATAATTAAGGGATATTTTTTTTCTTCCTCCTTATTTATGCAGGGACTGTATAAATAATAATGATAGCCGTCCGATGTTGTGGTTTCGGTGAAGCCCTTCTGCAGCAGGAGCTTTTTATCAAAGGTATCCATATTAAAAGCAATAAGCGTACCGTCTTCGGAAGATAACCGGATATTAGCCGTATCAATTATTTCATAGTCTGCCGCTTTGTAAAAAGAGTAATTTTTCATAAGTGAGCAGGAGGGCGGCTGCTCGTCTGAATTAATATAACAGACAGATAAGGAAGAACTGTTGTATATCATTTCCAATCTACTGTCGTGCATGGCAAAATAATATAAGCCCTTGCCTTTTGTTTCGGCTGCTTCTTTAGCGGCATCAAAATAATACCAGCTATCGTTTATTTTAGCCATAAAAAACAGATGCTCTTCCTCGTAAATTTCAACTAATCTTGCTTCAACAGGAAGCTGCAGTAATGTAAAAACACAGATAGCGGACATTGAGGAAGAATCTGCCAGATGGGAAATAAACATATCAAAGAAGGGAAGCTTCGATTTTTCCTGATAAGGGAAATGCTGACTGTAATAGCTGTAAATAGACAATATTTTTTGGAAATCTCCTAAGGAGGTGATGGATTCTAATGCTTTTTGAACGGTATTTTCAATTTCAGTAACCATGTTTACCTGCTCCTCCCTAGAAAAGCGGTAGGTAATAAGCATTTGATGGTTAGTCTCTGAAATCGTATAGCTTTCCACTAATAAAGATAGCGGATTATTACACATAAAATAATTCATTATTTCTTTTGTCTTAGCATTATCGGTAAATTGAAGCATATTTTTTTGTTCCATAACGGCATCAATGATTCGGGAGTATTCCTGTTTATTTTCTTTAAGCGGAATATCCTCCATAACCGAAAAATCTATGGATGATAAAGATGGTGAAGATGTTTTTAATACATGTATATTTTTGCTGTTGATTTTTAAAAATGCGGCAGTGGCTCCTGACAATAGCAGTAATATGAATATGGTAAAGAATATACCTTTTTTTATCATAATATCTCCTCTTTGCCTGTTTATATCTCCTTTTGATTTTACCAGAAATACACATAATATACAACAATATGTAAGTAAAAGAAATAAATGGAATAGGACGGGTTTTATCCATGAAGAAGTTCAAAAGCATAAATAGGTAATTAGTACTGTCAAAAGCATAAATAGGTAATTAGTACTTGACAGAAGAGGAATACATGTTAATATAATTAATAGATTGAAATAAAGGTAAAGGCGATGAAAGTGCATAGTAGATTATTTTTTTCTGACAGAGAGAGGAGGTCACCGGCTGTAAGCTTCCTTAAGTGCAAAAAATAATTGAATTTCACACGGGAGCCGCATTTCTGAAAACTGTCTGTGAGTAAGAAGTGACGTGGTTGCACGTTACGCAATGGAGTGCTTATCAAGGATAAGAATTTGGGTGGTACCGCGGAATATAACTTCGTCCCTTTTGGACGGAGCTTTTTTTGTTTACTGTAATATGCAGTATGTTTATTTGAGTTAAATAATAAAATATGAATAGTAGAAGGGAGTAACAGCATTATGGAAGAAAAGCTTCGTTTAAT
>CAMJWQ010000360.1 GCA_946409475.1 uncultured Lachnospiraceae bacterium | reverse complement strand
CGGTCCCGACCCGCGGATGGCTATTTCAACTTCTAAACCCCCGTCGAAACCAGTACAAGCCCTTATTGGTCTGTATGGCAGATACATGTTTTATTATAGGGGATATTTCATTACCTGTCAATAAATAAAAATTGACTAAAAAATTAACATTTTTAGCCAATTATAATAGTTATAATATTTTTTGCTTTTAGGGATAACAGCATGTGTAAGTTGATTAATTTGCCGCTTCGCTGCTTGTGGCTTTTAATTCTTCAATTTCCTGTATATCCGCATCAATAATTGTTAGATTCAGCCTATCCATTAAATTGATTTCTTCTACCGGATATTGTTTACCGTCTTCAATTTTTATAATACGAACTATCGGTCTGAAAGGGGAGGCCGGATTCTGTTCGGAAACGATTGCGTAATTTAAATCGGATAAACGAACTAACGAGCCGTTAGGATACACGGCGATTTTCTTTATGAACCTAAGGGTCATATTAGCATCTAATCTATTAACAGATTCCTGAATTAAGATTTCGATAGCCTTATGAGACGGTAATTTCTTGCGGTAGCATCGCTCGGAAATCAGGGATTCATATACATCCGCGATAGCAACTATTTTAGCAAATTCATGAATTTGGTTATCTTTTAATCCATAAGGATAACCGGTACCATCCAATCTCTCATGGTGAGATAAAGATATAACTCTTGATAGCTCGGTAAGGTGCATATTTTTTTTCAATACATTATAACCTAATACGGTGTGCTGTTTAATATGATTAAATTCCTCTGTTGTCAATTTACCGGGCTTTAATAAGATACTTTGATTGACAAAGGTTTTTCCGATATCATGCAGCAGAGTACCTTCTGCCAGTTTTTTCATATCACTTTTTGAATAATTCAGTTCCTGTGCAAGTAATAAAGCATATACGGAAGTGTTAACGGAATGAACCAGAGTGGTATCATCAATAGTACTGATATCGGCTAAACTTACCAATACATCAGGTCTCACCACGATTTCTTCTATTAATTCTGCGACGGCAGATGATATATTAGACATATTAATGGAACCGTCTTTTTTAATATTTGTTAGTGTATTATAAAGAGCTTCCCTACATTTTATTCTGGTAGTATTGGATATGGCATCAGGAATTTCGATTCCTTCACTCACTTCATCTTCTACATAAATTTCATAAATACCTAAATTTATAAGATTTTGTTTATAACGTAATAAATCATTAGTTCCCTTAGCTAATAGAAGTGAATAATTATGATATATGGATCTGGCTAATTTCATTTCTGGTTTTATCATTTGCAAAGGTATTTTACGCATAATAGTCCCTTCCATTGTCTTTTATTGATTTCACAGTTAATAAAAGAACCATATTATTTTTGTTATATTTTGATATAGTATAATACAATTATAGACTATCATAATTGTTTGGCAGACGCAATATTTTGTGTAACAAAAATACTAAAATTGTCTATATTTATCAAATTTATGCTAAAATTACGCTATTGCAGGATTAAAATCTGTAATGTTATAATAATTTATATTGCTATAGGGGCGGTGTCATTATGGAAGAAAAAGAGAAATTAATCATCGATGGTTTTGCATTTGAAAATGAGAATGATGCAGCCAGGGCGAAAGCTGAGCTTAAAAAAATACAATATATTAAAAATAAAGTAAAATATAAAAAAAAAGATGCCATATTATCCATTTATAATTCATTGATAAATAAAAATGAGTTTTCCACACCGGTAGGTTTAAGCTTTCTCCATAACATGAGGAGTTATCTGCTGTCAGGCACGGAGACGGACGATGACGAAATTAAGCCTATAACAGTTCCTTTTGAAAAAACAGATATAGGAGGAGCACCGGCCAATAGCAAATACCGGATTAAACCAGTTAGCAGGAAAAAGGTGGCAGATAAAACAAAATTACGGTTTGCCTGGAGCTTAAATATTATCTTATTTACCTGTATGCTCTTACTGTTAGCCATAACCTTGAAAGCGGACAATCCTAATATTATTAATTATGAGAATGCAATTATTAATAAATATGCGGAATGGGAAAAGAGCCTGACGGAGAAGGAAAAAGCTTTAAAGGAAAAAGAAAGAGAACTGAATAATTCACATTTATAACATAATTTTTATGTAATATAAGTTATGAATAGTCTTTCATATAAAAACTCGTAAATGTTAGGAGAGATGTATTATGGATAATGGCAAAGTATTAGTTGTAGATGATGAAAGCAGAATGAGAAAGCTGGTAAAAGATTTTTTGAAAAGGAATAATTTTGATGTGATAGAGGCGGAAGACGGGGAAAAAGCACTGGAGATATTTTTTTCCAGAAAAGATATTTCATTAGTGATTTTGGATGTCATGATGCCAAAAGTTGACGGCTGGCAGGTTTGTAAGGAAATCCGTGAATTTTCAAAGGTGCCTATTATTATGCTGACGGCAAAGGGAGAAGAAAATGATGAGCTCCAGGGCTTTCATTACGGAGCGGATGAATATATATCAAAACCCTTCAGCCCTAAAATACTGGTGGCAAGGGTAGAAGCCATTTTACGCAGGGTTAATAATGTGGACAAAAAAGAAATTATAAAAACAGGCGGTATTGTTCTTGACAAAGTTGCTCATATTGTAAAAATAGATGATAAAGAGCTGGATTTAAGCTTTAAAGAGTTTGAACTTTTGCTGTATTTTCTTGAAAACAGGGGAATTGCTTTATCAAGAGAGAAAATTCTCAATAACGTATGGAATTATGATTACTTTGGCGATGCCAGAACCATAGATACCCATGTAAAAAAACTGAGAAGCAAAATGGGTGTTAAAGGGGACTATATTAAAACCATTTGGGGAATCGGTTATAAATTTGAGGTTGACCAATAATGAGACATTCTATCAAAAAACAGTTTGCCATAATATTTATTGCTTTAATGACAGGTACTATATTAGCCAGCTGGTTTATTAATACCACTTTTTTAGAGGATTACTATATAAAGGACAAACAGAGAACATTGTTAGATGCTTACAATATGATTAATAATGCCAGTAAATCCGATGGCTTGAAAACGGATAGCTTTATGATAGAGCTGGAAAAAATATGCAGTCAGAACAATATATCTATCCTGATAGTGGATCCGGCATGGAATCCTGTTTTATCCTCCAGAAATGACGGCGGATATCTGGCAGCCATTTTAATAGAATATACATTTGAAGGCAGCAGCCGTAACCAGAAAGAAGTGTTTAAGGAAACGGAACAATATAAACTGCAGAAAAGCTATGAACCGAGAACAAATACGGAATATCTGGAGATCTGGGGTATCCTTGCTAATTCTAATAATTTTATCATGCGTTTACCTTTTGAAAGTATAAGAGAAAGCGTGAATATCTCCAATCGCTTTATGGCTTATGTGGGATTTTGTGCCATTATTATAAGTGCTTTCGTTATATGGCTTGTTTCCAGAAAAATAACGGAACCCATTTTAGATTTGGCGAAAATTTCACAGCAAATTTCCAACTTAAATTTTGAAGTGAAATATAAAAATAAGAACAGGGAAAATGAGATTTCACTCCTGGGTAATAATATTAATAAGATGTCGGAAACCTTGCAG
>CAMJWQ010000359.1 GCA_946409475.1 uncultured Lachnospiraceae bacterium | reverse complement strand
GGAGTGGACAGCATCCGCGAACAGTCCGAACAATCCACCCTGTTCGTTGAAGAAATCAGCCAGGGCAGCCGACAAATGACAATAAGCGCCGCGGATAACGCGCGCGCTATGGAGGAAATCAGCCAGGGCATCACCCACATCGCCTCGGCGGCCGGGGAAGTGTCGGAGCAGATTATCGAAGCCTCGGCCCGGTCCGTCAGCGGCAATCAGACCGCCCAGCAGATCCTCCTTTTTTTCCGGATCGGGCTGATGTACCATACCCTTATAGCCTTCTCCTGTTGTTCTGGGCTTATTGGTATAAATACGGGGAATTAACAGCAGGGTATCCTTTACCTTTTCCTGAACCTTTGCCAACCGGCTGACGTAATCACAAACGGCATCTTCATTATCAGCAGAACAAGGTCCGATTATAACAAGAAACTTATTGCTTTTACCGGTTATCACCTGTCTGATTTCCCTATCCTTTGTCTCCTTTAATTTTATTAAGTCGGAGGGAAGCTTATATTGTTCTCTGATTTCACCCGGAGTGGGTAATTTATTAATAAATGTAAAAGCCATAAGGGCCTCCTTACTGATTTTAAAAGCCATAAAAAATACGATTTAATTTTTCACATAAATAGAAGTTTAAAAGCATGATTATTATATACTAGATATCATAGTAAAGCAAGGTTGACTTCGGCTCTAAACAGAATAAGCAGATCTGTTTATCACAAATCTGCCTATTCCATACCTATTTCCTTATTTATATTTTATACCGCTTTAGTTTCAGTTATTCTGAACAACGGCTTTTCTAAGCAGTAACCAGCTTATTCCGCTAAATAAAAGAAAGAGCAATAAACCGGTGATAAAAGAATGCATGGGTTTAACGGCAGAGGAGCCATACATGAAATCTATCATATTCCAAAAAGCGGAAGTGATGATTCCTCCGGTAAAGTTTATCTCAACAATAGGGAGAATAATGAATAATATAACAGGTATACCTACACAAATGGCGATTTTCGCAGACTTTCCGATGCGATAAAACCAGACGGCGATAAACATTCCTCCTGCCATAAATGTCATATAAAGGAAGAAGCTGAAGATAAAACTGATTATTACCATTGTGGGTGAAGTACTTTGCAAAGAGGGATATAATTCGTCAAATAAACAGGAGACCCATAAAGAACCTCCTGAAATAGAGGCAAATAAATTAATGGCGGTATAAATCAGTTTATCTATGACAGCCATTAAAAAGGAAAGGGATAGTATGGTTAACAGGCTGCTCTTAAATAAACTGATTCTGGAAACACCGTTTTGCAGCATCATGCCAAAGGAGCCGCTAAAGGAATAACGGCTTAACATAAATAGAAATATAATGGTTGCGATATCCAAGCCGTTGAAATTAACTTTTACCTTGATATCGCCGCTGTTTATTATACCTGCAGAAGAGATAAATAAGGCAGTAACAACACCGATAAGAATGCAATAATAAATAATAATGATTTTTCTGTGTTCGCACATTTGATAACGATAAGATACTTGATACATATAAGAATACCTCCTAAGAATTAGTCATCTGAATAAAAAGCTTTTGCAAATTGAGATTAGAAATTTCCAGGCCGTCGGTCCGGTTCTCCGGTTTACCCAGGATATAAGCAGTCTTAAGACCACCAAGAGTATCCGTTGCAATTATTTGTTTATCGGCGGTGTAAGAATCCACTAAAGCCGCAGGACCGGAAACGGCATATCCTTTTCCCAGGAATTCTTCCATAGATTCACTTTGAACTATGGAACCGTTTTTAATAATGATGATTTCTTCAATGATACTTGTGATTTCCTCAATCAAATGGGTAGATATGACAATCGTAAAGGGAGTAATGCTGTATTTTTCCAGTAAAATGCGATAAAATAAATCTCTGTTATTGGCATCCAATCCCAGAACAGGCTCATCTAAAAATACATAGGGTGTATTTACCGATAAGGCAACGACCAGTTTAAAGATAGATAAATATCCGGTCGATAACTGCTTAACGGATTTATCACAATTGAGATCAAATTTTTCAGCTAACTGCCTGGCGTATTCCATATCAAAATTTCTATAAAACTGTTTTGTCCATTTAAAAATATCTTTTAATTTCATTTTATCAGGGTAATAATTTTTTTCACTCATTAAATACATATTACTTTGTGCCTTGTCATTTTCCTCTGCTCTAAGACCGTCAACAAAGACCTCGCCATGGTCGGCAAAAATACGGTTGGTAATGATATTAAGGAGAGTAGATTTACCGGCGCCGTTTCTGCCGAGAAGACCGTAAATTTTATTTTTTTCAAATGTTAAGCTGATATTATTTAGTGCACAAGTCTGACCGTAATATTTAGAAACTTTTTTTACTTCAATTCCATTCATTTATGAAACCCGCTTTCTATCATAGATTTTATTTCCGACTCCGTAATATAAAGTCGTTTTGCTTCCTCTATCAGAACAGCAATGTAATTCATATAAAACTGTTCTTTTCGTTTTTTTTGCAGTTCTTTTACAGCGCCTTCCGTAACAAACATCCCGAGACCTCTTTTCTTATACAGGAATCCTGCATCAACCAGAATATTAATACCTTTTAGAGCAGTAGCCGGATTTATTTTATAGGTGATAGAAAATTCGGTAATGGAAGGGATTTGCTTTCCTTCCTCAAATGCGCCTGATAATATGGCATCTTCGATACCTTCTGCAATCTGTAAAAAAATCGGCTTTTCTAAATCGGTTTTAATTTGCACCTTGAAACCTCCTTCGATATACTGGTTGTTCCACCAGTACCAGCCATTATGCCGGCCTAAATCTTCGATAGAGCCAGTTATTTATCACTTGCCATATCGGTTAATTAGTAAACTAACTAACTAATACAGATTATGCATTAGAATAGAAAATATGTCAAGTACTTTTCATATTTTTATAAGGTATTTTGTTATAGTTCGGTTTTCACAACAGCCGCCTGCGAAACAGCTATGAGTAGATCAGCCTTTAGGCTGTGAAGAGAAGGACCTGTAAATTTGTACGCATGAAACAAATTTACAGGTTTTCTTTATATGCCCAGGCATAGCATAAATGCGGGAAAATGGTATATTCTAAAATTAATAAGAACAATTTTGAGCTTAAGGAGAAACATACATGACATTTCCAATCGAATTAGCAGAGAAAATAGTAGGCATGCTGCATGCGGTTACGAAAAATAATGTTAATTTTATGGATGATAAGGGGAAAATTATAGCAGCCATTCAAAAGGAAAGAATCGGGACTATTCATGAAGGCGCAAAAAGAATCATGCTGGGTGAAATAGATGAATTAGCGATAACAATAGAAGAAGCGGAAAGACTGCAGGGGGTAAAACCCGGTTATAACGGCGTTATTTTCTACGATAATAAAAAGCTGGGCTGCATCGGCTTATCGGGGGACCCTGAAAAAATGCGTCCGCTGCAGCAATTAGCCGCGATTATTGTAAAAAACGAATATGATAAATTTATGGATAATAAAAACCGGGAAAATGTAACGGAAAAAGTAGCAATGGAAATTCAGGAAATGTCGGCAGCCATAGAAGAAGTCACTGCCGAAAGCGTGGAAAGCCTGGAGCACATTAAAAC
>CAMJWQ010000358.1 GCA_946409475.1 uncultured Lachnospiraceae bacterium | reverse complement strand
CAATAAGAGAATAATAATCTTTTACTTTTCCTCCGATTTCCTCCCGGCGTAACAGTGGATATGGAGATTTCTCCCCAAAAATAACGCCCTGATTGCGCAGCCATAGCAGCATAATTGCCGGCGGTTCCGGCAGGAGAATCAGGAGGCCGGAGCTATTTATGGGGCGGCGGAAGCCACTGCGTCTCCTGACATTAACTAAGACTCCGGCAAAACCTTATTGATGCCATATTGGGAATTTATTACCAGCCACATTTGTGCAAAATAACTCATAATATTCCATATTCCCACACCCTGAATGCTGAATTCCGGAACAAAGCCTACTAAGGAATTTACGGTTCTTGCATCGCTGAACCATACGATATGTCTGATCTGTCTCCCGAAAGCCGAAGTATAATACTCAAAAAACGGAGCCTGGGAATTTTCTTCAAACAATATCGTTGATCTCGTCTGCCAGGCTAATTGAATAGCCGTATTATAGGTTAGGGAATTCGCTCTCGATACCCCCATTACATAGGGAACCTGCCACTCGTAACCGATAATGGATATCCCCGAATATATTTTTTCAGACGGTATCATGGTAAGGGTATTTTCAAGAAATATCTTTGATAAATACGCGGGTGTTGTTGCGGAGGGCGGACCTGCAAGAGTCCCCCAGCTATAGGATAAGATCTGAATGTAATCCGCCAGCTTCCCGAAAGCGGCATAATCCACTCTTTCATAGGAAATTTCATTGGAACTGATGACAATTTTGGGCGTTATAGTTACAAACAATAAATATTTTTCCGCTTCTAAACGTAAAGATAACCTGGTTACAAAGTTTTCATAGGCAGGCTCGTTCTCCTGATTCAAATGTACGATGGATAAATTTAATCCATAATATCCTTTTTCTCTTAGAATACCTAAAATTGCTTCAATATGCCGCTCTAAAATATCTTCATTGTAAAGAACACTATTTACCGTTCTGATATCGCTTGTTCCCAGATAGGTCAATGTGGATAAAGACATGAGCGGAGCAACACCATACTCCTTTGCAGTTTGGATAATTTCCGTTTCGTCGCTTCCTTCGATTTCACCATCCGCAAGAGTTCTGTAATTAAATATCGTTAAATACGTTATATACGGCAGTGATTTTCTAAGTACATTTCTGTCTATGAATGGGTATGCATATGCATTTATGGAAATACTGCCATGGGTCTTGTAGCTAATATTGATTATCTCGCCCTGATAGATAGTATCTCTGTCCGATAGAAATGGATTATTCCTAAGTAACTGCATTCTGGTCACGTTAAATATTCCGGCTATGCTTTCCAGGGTATCTCCCTCCTGTGCGATATATACCTGCTCAGGATATGCGATTACGATGGTCTGCCCAACAACAAGATTCTCCGGATTTGTCAAACCGTTTTCCTCTACTAATTTCGTTACCGATACATTATAATCTGCAGCTATGGTATAAATTGTTTCGCCGGGTTGAACAACATGTATATTCATAGTTTCCTCATAAACCAATTTATAAATTATATGCTGCTTTTTATGAATCATTCTTGTACTCTTTTTATTTTTCCGGCTTAATATTTCAACGTCTGATCATGCTTAAAAAAATCTCTCCAGGGATCATTTCCTTTAATCCGCAAAAGTGCGGCCTCCATATCAATGCCATCGGGGGCCACCGCATCAAGCTCCTCCCACTCAATAGGCATTGACACCTTTGCTCCTTGTCTTCCCCGCAGGGAATAGGGAGCAACACTTGTTGCACCTCTGCCGTTTCGAATCCAGTCAATAAATATCTTTCCTTTCCGTTTAGCCTTTCTGACATTACTCGTATAACGGTCAGGCCATTTCTGCTCCATCACTTCGGCAACCCGTCTTGCAAAATCATGAAAAACCTCCCAGGAAACCACCGGTTTTAAAGGAACAACCACATGATATCCCTTACCGCCGCTTGTCTTAAGATAGGAATTTAACGAAAGTTCATTAAGAATACCTTTAACGTCCCGTACTCCCTGACGCACCTTACTTAACTCCATTCCCTCATCCGGATCCAGGTCAAACACCATCATGTCGGGCTTCTCAAGCTTATCAACGCAGCTTCCCCAGGTGTGAAATTCCACAGTACCCATCTGAGCTTCGTATAGAATTCCGGATGTATCTTCCACATAAAAGTATTCCTCCGCTTCTCCGTCACCGTCAGCAATGGATACTGTCACGATTCCCTTGCTGTCTGCTGCAGGATGCTTCTTATAAAAGCATGTCTGTGCTATTCCCTTGGGACAGCGTACGGTGGTTAAAATCCTATGACCCACATAGGGCAGCATCCGGGACGAAACCTTTTCGTAATACCATACCACGTCTGCTTTCGTGATTACAGGATCGTCGAAGATCACTTTGTCCGGGTTAGATATTTTTATTCCTCCTATTATAACGCTGTTTGTATTTCCTTCCATTGTCTTTTCTACTTCCGTTCCGGATATTTGAGACGATATCTCATTCTCTGTTTTTTCCCTTTTAATCTCTTTCGGAGCTTTATCTGTCCGCAAGCCTTTGAAGCTTGCCTGCCTTAATAAATTTTCTTCTGTCCATTCCGCAAATTTAATTTCTGCTGCCAATACCGGCTCCAGCCATGTAATCTTTTCCTTTGTCCTCGCTTCAGGCCGGAGCTTGAAAGGCGAATCCATTCTTTTTATATTGTTAAATTTCCTTTCAAGCATTTTTCTGTCATTTTCACTCATACCGGTACCGGCACGTCCGGCATAAATAAGCTCTTCTCCTTCGTAGACACCAAGCAGAAGTGAGCTTACCCCGCTTATTTTTTTATCGGAGAGGGTATACCCTCCGATCACAAATTCCTGCCTTTTCCCGCATTTTAGTTTAATCCAGTCACCGTTTCTTGTTCCGCTGTAGACGGAACCAGCCTTTTTACCTATTATCCCTTCCATGCCGGCCTCACAGGCCGCAGCAAAGCTTTCCTTCCCTTTTCCTCTGACATAACGGCTGTAGTAAAGTCTTTTGGGAGCATCCTTCATCAAAGCCTCAAGCATTTCTTTTCTTTGCATTAAGCTATGGCCCCGAAGGTCCACACCGTCCAATGCAAGAAGATCAAAAACGATGTAAGTCAATTTCTCCGACCCGGAGTTTTTCATATAGTTCTGTAATGCCTGAAAATCTGTTTTTCCCGCCGGGTCCGTGATTACCATCTCACCGTCTAATACCATGGCCCTTCCTCCGGCCCAGTCAATAAGGGAAAGGGCAATATCATGAAAACGCTTCCGATAATCATTACCGTTCCTTGTTATCAGCCGGACGGCATTGCCCTCCACAAATGCTATGATTCTGTAACCATCATATTTCATCTCATAGATCCAATCCTCCCCCTCAGGAATTTTATTTACTAATTTGGCAAGCTGTACGGCAGGCTTGTCAAAGGGATTTTGGATGATTTTTTTCTCTTCTCCCTTTTCAATTTCCTCCATAGTACGCCCGGTTCGGATACTTGTGGTAAATTCCGAAATTCCGTCAGAGGTTTCGGCATACTCATCTTTTTCTTTCAGCAGCAGCCAGTTATCCTTTGTATCACCGGGCCTGGCTTTCAGACGAATCAATGCCCATTTTCCTTTCATT